>NZ_JBIALO010000049.1:0-40076 GCF_042873595.1 Streptomyces sp. NPDC004629
ACGCCCGGTTACATTCCGAACCCGGAAGCTAAGCCTTACAGCGCCGATGGTACTGCAGGGGGGACCCTGTGGGAGAGTAGGACACCGCCGAACTACCTTTAAAGCTCCGGCTCTTGGGCATACAGCCCAAGAGCCGGAGCTTTTTTGCGTTGAGGTAGGGTCAGGGAGCATCGTTGGTTCGTTTCCCACAGGAGGCCCCCGGGTGGAGGTCCAGGAGACCCGAGTTCAGACGGACCGGGTCCTCACCATCCCGAACATCCTCAGCATGGCGCGTCTCGTCGGCGTACCGCTCTTCCTGTGGTTGATCCTCAGGCCCGAGTTCGGAGGCCCCAAGAGCGACGGCTGGGCGCTGTTGGTGCTCGCGCTGAGCGGGATCAGTGACTACCTGGACGGCAAGCTCGCCCGGCGCTGGAACCAGATCAGCAGCCTCGGCCGGCTCCTGGACCCGGCCGCCGACCGGCTCTACATTCTCTCGACGCTGGTCGGCCTCACCTGGCGCGAGATCCTGCCGCTCTGGCTGACGGCCGTACTCCTGGCAAGAGAAGCGGTCCTCCTGGTGATGGTGGGCATCCTCAGACGTCACGGCTACCCGCCGCCGCAGGTGAACTTCCTGGGCAAGGCCGCGACCTTCAATCTCATGTACGCCTTCCCGCTGCTCCTGCTCAGTGACGGAACCGGCTGGATCTCGTCACTCGCTGCTATTTTCGGATGGGCGTTCGCCGGATGGGGTACGACGCTGTACTGGTGGGCAGGAGTGCTCTATGTAGTGCAGGTCCGCCGACTGATCCGTGCGGACACCATGGCCGATTGAACTCGGCGATTGTCCGGACGCAGCGGCTCGATGGCCCTCGGCGGAAAAGTGCGGGACAATCTGGACGGGTGAAGTCGGCTAGACCGTCGTCTCTTGGAGGAGGACGCTTCCGACATGAAGGCCGTCGTGATGGCCGGTGGTGAAGGCACACGCCTTCGCCCGATGACCTCAAGCATGCCCAAGCCGCTCCTGCCCGTGGCGAACCGCCCGATCATGGAGCACGTCCTGAGGCTGCTCAAAAGGCATGGGCTCACCGAGACCGTTGTCACCGTGCAGTTCTTGGCCTCGCTCGTCAAGAACTACTTCGGTGACGGCGAAGAGCTCGGAATGGAGCTGACCTATGCCAATGAGGAGAAGCCACTCGGTACCGCCGGAAGCGTCAAGAACGCCGAAGAGGCGTTGAAGGACGATGCCTTCCTCGTCATCTCCGGCGACGCGCTGACCGACTTCGACCTCACCGACCTGATCAATTTTCACAAGGAAAAGGGCGCCCTCGTCACGGTGTGTCTGACGCGGGTGCCCAATCCTCTGGAGTTCGGCATCACCATCGTCGACGAAGAGGGCAAGGTCGAGCGCTTCCTGGAGAAACCGACCTGGGGGCAGGTCTTCTCCGACACCGTGAACACGGGCATCTACGTGATGGAGCCCGAGGTCTTCGACTATGTCGAGCCGGACGTTCCCGTCGACTGGTCCGGTGATGTCTTCCCCCAGCTCATGAAGGAGGGCAAGCCGGTCTACGGCTATGTCGCCGAGGGCTACTGGGAGGACGTCGGTACACACGAGTCGTATGTGAAGGCGCAGGCCGACGTCCTTGAGGGCAAGGTCGACGTGGACATCGACGGATTCGAGATCTCCCCGGGCGTGTGGGTGGCCGAGGGCGCCGAGGTGCACGCGGACGCCGTGCTGCGCGGGCCGCTCTACATCGGCGACTACGCCAAGGTGGAGGCCGGTACCGAGATCCGGGAACACACCGTCGTCGGGTCCAATGTCGTCGTGAAGAGCGGGGCGTTCCTGCACCGGGCCGTGGTGCACGACAACGTGTACGTCGGACAGCACAGCAATCTGCGGGGTTGTGTCGTCGGGAAGAACACCGACATCATGCGCGCGGCCAGGATCGAGGACGGCGCGGTCATCGGCGATGAGTGCCTGATCGGTGAAGAATCGATCGTTCAGGGCAATGTGCGGGTCTATCCGTTCAAGACGATCGAGGCCGGTGCGTTCGTCAACACCTCGGTGATCTGGGAGTCCCGCGGTCAGGCACACCTCTTCGGCGCACGGGGCGTGAGCGGGATCCTGAACGTGGAGATCACACCGGAGCTCGCCGTGCGGCTGGCCGGCGCCTATGCGACCACCCTCAAGAAGGGGACGACCGTCACGACGGCCCGTGACCATTCGCGTGGCGCGCGTGCCCTGAAGCGTGCGGTCATCTCCGCGCTCCAGGCCAGTGCCATCGACGTACGGGACCTGGAGAACGTGCCGCTGCCGGTGGCCCGGCAGCAGACCGCGCGGGGCAGCGCCGGCGGGATCATGATCCGGACCTCGCCGGGGGTGCCGGACTCGGTGGACATCATGTTCTTCGACGGACAGGGCGCCGACCTCTCCCAGGCCAGCCAGCGCAAGCTGGACCGGGTGTTCGCCCGGCAGGAGTACCGGCGGGCGTTCCCCGGGGAGATCGGCGACCTGCACTTCCCGGCCAGCGTCTTCGACTCGTACACCGGGTCGCTGCTGCGGAACATCGACACCACCGGGATCGCCGAGTCGGGGCTCAAGGTCGTCGTGGACGCCTCCAACGGCAGTGCGGGGCTCGTCCTGCCCAGTCTGCTCGGCAAGCTCCGTGTGGACTCCTTGACCGTCAATCCCGGCCTGGACGAGGCGCGGCCGACGGAGACCGGCGACATGCGCCGGGCGGGGCTGGTGCGGCTCGGTGAGATCGTCGCGTCCTCCGGGGCGGCGTTCGGCGTGCGGTTCGACCCGGTGGGCGAGCGGCTGTCCCTCGTCGACGAGAAGGGCCGCATCATCGAGGACGACCGGGCGCTGCTCGTGATGCTCGATCTCGTGGCCGCGGAGCGGCGCAGCGGCCGTGTCGCGCTGCCGGTGACCACGACGCGGGTCGCGGAGCAGGTGGCCGCGTACCACGGCACCCAGGTGGAGTGGACCACGACGTCTCCCGACGACCTCACGCGCGTGGGACGCGAGGAAGGGACGATCTTCGGGGGAGACGGCAAGGGCGGGTTCATCGTCCCGGAGTTCAGCGGCGTCTACGACGGTACGGCGGCCTTCGTACGGCTGATCGGACTGGTGGCCCGGACACAGCTCACGCTCAGCCAGATCGACGCGCGGATTCCGCGGGCGCATGTCCTCAAGCGTGATCTGGCCACTCCGTGGGCCGTCAAGGGGCTGGTGATGCGGCGGGTCGTCGAGGAGGCCGGAGACCGGTTCGTCGACACCACGGACGGTGTGCGGGTCGTGGAGCCGGACGGTCGATGGGTGATGGTCCTGCCCGACCCGGCGGAGGCGGTCACTCATCTGTGGGCGGAGGGACCGGACGACGAATCCGCCCAGGCCCTGCTCGACGAGTGGTCGGCCGTCGTGGACAGCGCCGGACGCTGAAACCCGCCGCACGCGCGCGTGCCGGACATGTGTCCCCAAGGGAGGCCTGTCCGGCACGCCGGTGGGGCCATTCGGAGGTACTGCTCGCGACGTGCGACGATGTGCGGCATGCCGCAGCATCCCCCCGTTCGGAGCACACCGGCCTCGCGGCCCGCGCGCCCCGACGCCTCCATGTCGTTGATCACCAACGTCATGGATCACAGCCTCGACGACGGGTATGCCGAGGCCGCCGCCCGCAGGAAGACCCAGGGCGAGGGGGGCCTGCCGAAGACGCTCCGGGCGAAGCTCGGTCTCGCCGGCGGCCTGGTGCTCGCCGCGCTCGTCGTGACCGTCGGAGCGGCCCAGGCCCGCGTGGCGGCGCCCGTCGTCGCCAAGGAACGGCAGGAGCTGCTGGACCGCATCGACCGGGAGACCGAGACGGCGGACCGGCTGGAGGGCAGCGTCGACAAGCTGCGGGACGACGTGAGCGCCCGCCAGCGGGCCGCCCTGCGGCAGAGCGGCGGCAGCGAGCAGGCCGATCTGGTGGGAGTCCTTTCGGGCGCCATGGCGGTGCACGGTCCCGGAGTGAAGCTCGTCGTGAACGACGCGAAGGACGCCACCACAGGCGGCGACGGCAACCCGCGCACGACCTCCGGATTCTCCGACACTGGCCGGGTGCGCGACCGTGACATGCAGCGCGTGGTCAACGGGCTGTGGGCGGCCGGCGCGGAGGCCGTCTCCATCAACGGGCAGCGGCTGACCGCCCTGTCCGCGATCAGGGCCGCGGGCGACGCGATACTGGTCGACAACAAGCCGCTGGTGCCGCCCTACACGGTGCTGGCGGTGGGTGACGGGGACCAGCTCAGCACCGGTTTCCAGGACGGCGCCGACGGACTGTATCTGCATGCCCTTGAGGACAGTTACGGCATTCGGGCCGACATCTCCGTGGAGAGCGACCTTCGGCTGCCCGCCGCACCGAGTGTGATCGTACGTACAGCACAGCCGAACACTGGGAAGGGCACATCGTGATCGCCGTACTGGGCCTCGTCGTGGGAGTCGTGGCCGGGCTGTTGGTTCGTCCCGAGGTTCCGGCGGTCGTCGAGCCGTATCTGCCGATTGCCGTGGTCGCGGCGCTCGACGCCGTCTTCGGCGGTCTGCGGGCCATGCTGGACGGAATCTTCGACGACAAGGTGTTCGTGGTCTCGTTCCTGTCGAACGTGGTCGTGGCCGCCCTGATCGTGTTCCTGGGCGACAAGTTGGGCGTGGGCGCACAGCTGTCCACGGGTGTCGTCGTGGTCCTCGGTATCCGTATCTTCTCCAATGCCGCGGCCATCCGGCGGCATGTGTTCCGGGCGTGAGGCCGATGAGCAAGCAGGACGAGCAGGACGGGCAGGCGGAGAACAGGCTGCGCAGGGAACTGCCCGACGAGGTGCCCGCGCCGGGCCCCGTGCCGCAGCCTCAGGCCGAAAAGCCCGAGCAGGAGCTGACCGGCCGCCAGCGGCTGGTCAACGGACTGTGGCCGCCGCGCCTCTCGCGGGCGCAACTCATCGTCGCCCTGCTGCTGTTCGGCCTCGGCTTCGGGCTGGCCGTGCAGGTGGCGTCGAACAGCGACAGCGACAGCGCGCTGCGCGGCGCCCGCCAGGAAGATCTCGTGCGCATCCTCGATGAACTCGACAACCGTACGCAACGTCTTGAGGACGAGAAGACGGGACTCGAACAGCAGCGTCAGGAACTGGAGAACAGCTCGGATCAGGCGCAGGAGGCACGCAGGCAGACGGCCGAGAAGGAGCGGCAACTCGGCATTCTGGCGGGCACCGTGGCGGCGCAGGGCCCCGGCATCACGATGACGATCGACGACACGAAGGGAACGGTCAAGGCGGACATGCTGCTCGACGCGATCCAGGAGCTGCGTGCGGCCGGCGCGGAGGCGATCCAGGTCAACGGCGTACGGATCGTCGCCGGCACGTATCTCACCGACTCCGGCAACAGCGTGAGCGTCGACGGGAACAAGATCAACGCCCCTTATCGTTTCAAGGTCATCGGCAAGTCGCAGGACCTTGAGCCGGCGCTCAACATTCCGGGAGGCGTGGTGCAGACTCTGGAGAAGGAGCAGGCCACCGTGACCATCGAGCGGTCGGACAAGATCATTGTTGACGCCTTGCGACCGGCGAAGCAGCCTGACTACGCTCGGTCGTCCTCCCAGTGAATCGGGAGTGCATGGCAGAGGTCCGGCAGGGGCATGAGGTTGCGGGGGGTCGGCGCACCGAAGGGGTGGTGCGTGGTGGAAACTGTCTGGTGGATACGGACGTTGTGAGGATGTCCGGGTCGACCGGTGTATGGAATCAGGGTTCGTCCTGCCCCACGGGCGGGTCTGTTTCGGTCAAGGGGAATCGCCCGTGAAGTTGTTTGCGAAGTTGTTCGGCAAGAGCGCGCGAGAGGGCAGCGGCAACGCGACCGCCCGCCATCGCGCACAGCCTGACGCAGAGGGCCAGCGCCCGCTGTTCCGGGACCAGCTGGGTGGCCCGGGCGGCGACATTTCCGGAGGTCAGGGCGCGCCGTCTGTTGACCCTGCCCAGTCCAGCGGCATAGGTTTCGGGCAACCGTCAACCTCAAGTGCGGGTGGAGGGTTTACCCCCGGCCCGTATGCGTCCAATGCCCCCGGGGGGCAGCCGCGGCAGGAGGATCCGTCCATGTCGGTCCTGGTGTGTACGAGGTGCGGTAACCGCAACGCGGAGAACGCCCGGTTCTGTTCCAACTGTGGTGCGCCGCTGCGTGCCGGCGCCGCCGCCGAGCGGCCGTCGGAGACGACGTCCACGATCTCCATCTCCGGTCTTGAGGCGTACGACGCCGAGACCACCGGCCAGACGCAGTTGCCGGCGCTCTCTCCCGAGGCGCAGGCCGCCGTCGACGCGCTGCCGCTCGGCTCTGCGCTCCTGGTGGTCCGCCGCGGCCCGAACTCGGGCAGTCGCTTCCTGCTGGACGGGGACCTGACCACGGCGGGCCGTCATCCGCAGAGCGACATCTTCCTGGACGACGTGACGGTCTCGCGTCGTCATGTGGAGTTCCGGCGTTCTCCCGACGGTTCGTTCACGGTGGCCGACGTGGGCAGTCTGAACGGCACCTACGTCAACCGCGAGCGGATCGACCAGGTCGCTCTGTCGAACGGTGACGAGGTGCAGATCGGCAAGTACCGGCTGGTCTTCTACGCGAGCCGGCACGGCATCTGACCAGCCCCCCGGACATCGTCCGGGGGGACTCCAGGGAAGGTCCATGCTTCAAACACCGCGCGGCGGCGCCGGACACGGTACCGCTGCCAGGGACAGTGGGCTGATGAGCATCGGCGCTGTGCTGACCGTGCTGCGCGAGGAATTCCCCGAGGTCACCGTCTCCAAGATCCGGTTCCTGGAGTCGGAGGGCCTCGTCGAGCCGCAGCGGACCCCGTCGGGGTACCGCAAGTTCAGCGTCGGCGACGTCGAGCGACTGGGCCACGTCCTGCGGATGCAGCGGGATCACTATCTGCCGCTCAAGGTGATCCGGGAGCACCTCGACGCGGTGGAGCGGGGCGAGGCGGTCCAGCTGCCGGTCATGGGCCGGCAGGGGGACGCCGAGGATCCTCTGGAGCCCGTCGAGGGCCGCACGGCGGCCCGGATCGGGCGGGCGGAGCTGCTCGCGGCCGCCGAGATCGACGAGAGCGACCTCCAGGAATGGGAGTCGTACGGACTTCTTGCCCCCTTGGAGGACGGGGTCTACGACGCGGAGGCGGTGACCGTGGCCTCCCTTGTGGCCGAGTTGGGGCGATTCGGGATCGAGCCGCGCCACCTTCGGGTGATGAAGGCCGCCGCCGACCGCGAGGCGGGCCTCGTCGACCAGGTGGTGGCCCCGCTCAGGCGTCACCGCAACCCGCAGACCAGGGCCCATGCGGAGGCCCGTACGAAGGAGCTGGCGGCGCTCACCGTGAGGCTGCACGCGGCGCTGGTGAAGACCGCGCTGGGCGTGCGGCTGCCGTGAGCGGCGCCGGTGCTCCGTGGGCCGGATCGCGCACCCGTTCCCTGCCCGACTACCCAAACGTCCCGGGCACGGCCTAGGGTTGCTGTGTGAACGAGCTCGATGTCGTAGGTGTCCGGGTCGAGATGCCCTCCAACCAACCGATCGTGCTCCTGCGTGAAGTGGGCGGCGACCGGTACCTCCCCATCTGGATCGGGCCGGGGGAGGCGACCGCGATCGCCTTCGCCCAGCAGGGGATGGCTCCCGCACGGCCGCTGACCCACGACCTGTTCAAGGACGTGCTGGAAGCCGTCGGTCAGGAGCTCACCGAAGTACGCATCACGGACCTGCGTGAGGGCGTCTTCTACGCGGAGCTGGTGTTCGCCAGCGGGGTCGAGGTCAGCGCCCGCCCGTCCGATGCCATAGCGCTGGCACTGCGCACCGGAACGCCGATCTACGGCAGTGACACGGTGCTCGATGACGCAGGCATCGCCATTCCGGACGAGCAGGAGGACGAAGTGGAGAAGTTCCGCGAGTTCCTCGACCAGATCTCGCCCGAGGACTTCGGCACCAGCAGCCAGTGAGTCCGGCGGACCGGCCCGGCGGACCAAGGGTCGCGCCGGGCTGGTGCTGGTGGACGGCCCCGGGACGGGGCCTGGGTCGGGCAAATGCCGGTGGCCTTTGAGAGCGTCCTGCGGCTCCCCGCGAGCGCATTCGGCTAGCCTTTCCCCGCGGTGGGGCACGGGAAACCACTCTTAGGGTGATTATCACTCGGCGTGGCGAGTGTGGCGATCGTTGACGCACTCCTGGTGACTGCCTACCGTCGTGAAGGCAGGTCAAGGACGGAGGTCGGCGTGAGAAGCAGCGGCGACGGTACGGCTGGGGGTGCCCCCGGACGCGGTTTCGGGGGGAGCGGTCCGTACCCTTCCTCAAGCGCTCGGCTCCGCCCCAGCGGGGGGTTTCCCCATTCCGGCAGCGGTGCGGCCGAGCACGCCCCGCAGCGGCCCGCGGCCGTGCCCGGCGGCGGAGGGGCGGTGTCCATGACGTCGGAGCAGATCGGTTACCGGGGGCCTACGGCCTGTGCGGCGGCCGGCATCACTTATCGGCAACTGGACTACTGGGCCCGCACGGGCCTCGTCGAGCCCAGTGTGCGGCCCGCCTACGGGTCGGGAACGCAGCGGCTGTACAGCTTCCGGGACGTCGTCGTCCTCAAGATCGTCAAGCGGTTCCTGGACACCGGTGTGTCGCTGCAGAACATCCGTAGCGCCGTCCAGCACCTCAGGGAACGCGGTTTCCGCGACCTGGAGCGCATGACGCTGATGAGCGACGGCGCCACGGTCTACGAGTGCACCTCGCCCGACGAGGTGCATGCGTTGCTTCAGGGCGGGCAGGGCATCTTCGGCATTGCCGTGGGAGTGGTCTGGCGGGACGTGGAAAGCGCCCTTTCCCAGCTCCACGGCGAGCGCATCGACACCGGGGAGACGCTGGTCGGGCCCAACCCCGCGGACGAGCTGGCGCGCCGGCGCAATCGGGCGGTCTGAGCGGCGCGTCTGGGGCCTGATGCCGGTTCGGTGGTGCGTCTGGGGCTCTCGGCCGGTCTGGGCGGCGCACCCTGCGGCCTGCTGCCGGTCTGCCGGGCGCTCCCCGGGCCCCTGCCGGTTTGTGTGGTGCGCTGCGGCCTGCTGCCGGTTTGCGCGGCGCGTCTGCGGTCTTAGGGGCGTCCGTCGCGATCCTGGCTTGCTCCTGGGCCGTGTCGCCGTCCGGTGGCGGGGCATTGTCAGTGGCGTGGTGCAGCATCGGAGATGTGAGGAACACGCCCACGATCCTGCATCTCGACATGGATGCCTTCTTCGCCTCGGTGGAGCAGGCGTCCAAGCCGAGTCTGCGCGGTAAGGCCGTCATCGTGGGCGGGCTCGGGCCGCGCGGGGTGGTCGCCACCGCCTCGTACGAGGCTCGGGTCTTCGGGGTCCACTCGGCGATGCCCATGGCGCAGGCGCGCCGACTGGCCCCCAACGCCGCCTACCTCATGCCGCGCTTCGGGCTGTACCGCTCGATCAGCGAGCAGGTGATGCAGCTGCTCGGGGAGCTGTCACCGCTGGTGGAGCCGCTGAGCCTGGACGAGGCGTTCGTGGACCTGGAGGCCGGCGGAACGGCCTGGGACGAGGGGTCGGCGCGGCTGGCCGGGGCGAAGCTGCGCGCGGACATACGGGCCGTCACCGGGCTCACCGGCTCGGTCGGGCTCGCCGCGTCCAAGATGCTCGCGAAGATCGCCTCCGAGCAGGCCAAGCCGGACGGTCTGGTACTGATCGAACCGGGCACGGAACGCGTCCTGCTCGGCCCCATGTCGGTGCGGACCCTGCCGGGGGTGGGGCCGGCGACCGGTGACCATCTGCGGCGGGCGGGGATCGCCACGGTCGAGGAGATCGCCGAGGCGGGCGAGGACGAGTTGGTGCGGCTGCTGGGCAAGGCCCATGGGCACTCGTTGTACGCGATGGCGCTGGCGCGCGACGAGCGCCCCGTGGTGGCCGAGCGGGAGACCAAGTCGGTGTCCGTCGAGGACACCTACGACGTGGACATCCACGATCGGGTCCGGGTCGGTCTGGAGGTGCAGCGGCTGGCCGACCGGTGTGTGCGGCGGCTGCGCGGGGCGGGACTGTCCGGGCGGACCATCGTGCTGAAGGTGCGGCGGTACGACTTCTCCACGCTGACCCGGTCGGAGACGCTGCGGGGGCCCACGGACGATCCCGCGGTGGTGCGGGAGGCGGCGGCCCGGCTGCTGGACTCCGTGGACACGACGGGCGGGGTGCGGCTGCTCGGGGTCGGCGTCTCCGGGCTCGCCGACTACACGCAGGAGGACCTGTTCGCGCAGGCGGCGGGGGAACTGGCCGAGGCGGTGCCGGAGGAGAGCGTGGCCGAGTCCGTCGAGGAGCGGCCGTCGGTCGCCGAGCGGCACTGGCCCGCGGGGCACGACGTGCGGCACGCCGACCACGGGCACGGTTGGGTGCAGGGCAGCGGCCTGGGGCGGGTCACGGTGCGATTCGAGACACCCGGGTCCGAGCCGGGGCGGGTGCGGACGTTCCGGGTCGACGATCCAGGCCTGGAGCCGGCGGATCCGCTGCCGCTGGTGCCCGGGGAAGCGCGGGGAAGTGAGGGCGGACCGGTCGGGGGACCGGGTGGTGGTGGTCAGGCGGTGGTGCGAGGCAGCGGCTGAGACGGGGGCTCTGGGCGGGGCCGAGCGCGGGTGGATTTCGCCGGTGGCGCCGTGGGGGCCATGCTCCTGCGGCTGTCCTCGCGGGGGTGCTCGGCGGTCATAAGGGGGCCGAGGTGCTGCGATGCGATGGGGGCGGGGTGCCGGTGTCGGGAGGACCCTGCGGAGGCGGAGGCGGAGGCGGAGGCGGAGGCGGGGAGGGTCGGGCGTCGGGTCGTTGAGGCGTCGGGCGGCGCAGGCATGGGGCGGATGCCGGCAGGGGCGGCGGGCCGTGCGGGCTGTGTGCGGGCGGGCGCGGGCGCTGGCGGGTGCGGGTTGGCCGACCTGGGTCACGGGGGTGCGGGAGGTGTTCTCGGCGGGTTGGTGTGGTGGGGCGGGGATGTGCGGTGGTGTTAGGGGGCGTGCCGGGGGAGTGGTCGGCGGTGGGTCTTGTGGGCTGTGTGCGGGTTGGCCGACCTGGGCCATGGGGGTGTGGGGAGGGGGAGGTGTTCTCGGCGGGTTGGTGGGGGGCGGATGTGCGGTGGTGTTCTCGGGGCTGGCGGGGAGACATGAAGGGGGCGGTCTGTGGTGTGGCGGGTCTCGGGGGTTTCGGTGTGGTGGGGTGAGCCCGGTGGGCATGGGATGGGAGGCGTTGGGCCGTACAGGGGGCGTCAGGGTTCGTCGTGGCCTGCCAGGTTGCCGAAGTCGTGGTCCGGGTGCGGGGGCGGCGGTGCGGCCACGTCCAGGCCGTAGTGGTGGTAGAGCTGGAGTTCCTGCTCGGGGGAGAGATGGCGGCCCACGCCGAAGTCGGGGGCGTCCTTGATGAGGGCGCGGTCGAAGGGGACGCGCAGGGTGCCCTCGACCAGCTCACTGGGCTCAAGGGGGACGAAGGCGTCCCTGGAGAACAGGCCCGTCCGTATGGCCGCCCACTCCGGCACGCCCGTGGCATCGTCGAGATAGACCTCGTCAATGGTTCCGATCTTGGTCCCGTGGCGGTCGAACGCCTTGCGGCCGATCAGGTTGCGCGGATCGATGTCGGTCTGCACGGGCCCTCCTCATGGTCGCAACTCATCCGTAAGCACTACAAAAGAGCAGATTCGAGGAGGCGGCCACTCGAAGCCCCGTCGCTGACCTCGCTGGTACGCTGGCAAGCGGCTGCTGATCCCGTGCGGGAGAGTCCTCCGGACACCACCGGAGGCGCCGAAGGAGCAAATCCTCCCCGGAATCTCTCAGGCTCACGTACCGCATGGACGAGGTCACTCTGGAAAGCAGGGCGGGTGTCGACGGCTCCCGCTCTCACCGACGGGGAAAGCCGCCCACCTTCGGGTGACGCGGTGAAGCTCTCAGGTCGAGATGACAGAGGGGGAGGCCGTCGGGGTGCCCGCGCCGGGGCGCCCCTCGAAGGTCGCGTCAGACCAGGAGGCCTCCGCAATGACCGCCCATCGCACTCCGCTCTCCGAGCTCGAACAGGGCATCCCCTTCGAGCAGCGGCACATCGGGCCCGACCAGGAGGCGCGGGCCAAGATGCTCGCGCAGGTCGGCTACGGCTCGCTCGATGAGCTGACCGCTGCCGCCGTACCGGATGTGATCAAGAACGCCGACGGGCTCGACCTGCCGGGCGCGCGCACCGAGGCGGAGGTGCTGACGGAGCTGCGCTCCCTCGCCGACCGCAACCAGGTCCTCGGGTCGATGATCGGACTCGGCTACTACGGCACCTTCACGCCGCCCGTCATCCTGCGCAACGTCATGGAGAACCCGGCCTGGTACACGGCCTACACGCCCTACCAGCCGGAGATCTCGCAGGGGCGGCTCGAAGCCCTGCTGAACTTCCAGACCATGGTCGCCGACCTCACCGGACTGCCCACCTCCGGTGCCTCCCTCCTCGACGAGGGCACGGCCGCGGCCGAGGCGATGGCCCTGTCCCGGCGCATGGGCAAGAACAAGAAGGGCCTCTTCCTGATCGACGCGGACACGCTGCCGCAGACCATCGCCGTGATCCGGACCCGTGCCGAACCCACCGGCGTGGAGGTCGTCGTCGCCGACCTCAGCGAGGGCATCCCGGCCGCGATCGCCGGGCGGGAGATCAACGGCGTACTGCTCCAGTACCCCGGCGCCTCCGGAGCCGTGCGCGACATCGCTCCGGTCGTCGAGCGGGCCCATGAACTCGGTGCGCTCGTCACCGTCGCCGCCGACCTGCTCGCCCTCACGCTGCTGAAGTCGCCGGGCGAGCTGGGTGCGGACATCGCCGTCGGTACGACCCAGCGCTTCGGCGTGCCGATGGGCTTCGGCGGGCCGCACGCGGGCTACATGGCCGTGCGTGAGAAGTTCGCGCGCAGCCTGCCGGGCCGCCTCGTCGGCGTGTCCGTCGACGCCGACGGACACAAGGCGTACCGGCTCGCCCTGCAGACCCGTGAGCAGCACATCCGGCGTGAGAAGGCCACCAGCAACATCTGCACCGCGCAGGTGCTGCTCGCGGTGATGGCCGGCCTGTACGCCGTCTACCACGGTCCCGAGGGGCTGCGGGCCATCGCCCGGCGCACCCACCGGTACGCCGCGCTGCTCGCGGCGGGTCTGGCCGGCGGCGGGTTCCAGACCGTCCACGGCGCCTACTTCGACACGTTGACGGTCAGGGCGCAGGGCCGCGCCGCACAGATCGTCGCCGCCGCGCGCGACAACGGCGTCAATCTGCGCCTGGTCGACCCCGACCACGTCTCGATCGCCTGCGACGAGACGACCGACCGGGACCGGCTCGGCGCCGTGTGGGCCGCCTTCGGCGTGCGGGGCGACATCGAGGCGCTGGACGCGGCCTCCGATGACGCGCTTGACGAGGCGCTGCTGCGGGCCGACGCGTTCCTCACCCATCCCGTCTTCCACCAGCACCGCTCCGAGACCGCGATGCTGCGCTACCTGCGCAAGCTGGCCGACCGTGACTACGCGCTGGACCGCGGCATGATCCCGCTGGGCTCCTGCACGATGAAGCTCAACGCGACCACCGAGATGGAGCCGGTGACCTGGCCCGAGTTCGGTCAGCTGCACCCGTTCGCGCCCGCCGAGCAGGCGCAGGGCTACCTCACGCTGATCCGCGAGCTGGAGGACCGGCTCGCCGAGGTCACCGGGTACGACAAGGTCGCCCTCCAGCCCAACGCGGGCTCGCAGGGCGAATTGGCCGGTCTGCTGGCCGTGCGGGGCTACCACCGCGCCAACGGTGACGAGGGGCGCGTCGTGTGCCTGATCCCGTCCTCCGCGCACGGCACCAACGCCGCGAGCGCCGTGATGGCCGGGATGAGGGTCGTCGTCGTCAAGACCGCCGAGGACGGCGAGATCGACGTCGCGGACCTGCGGGCGAAGATCGAGCAGCACCGCGACGAGCTGGCCGTGTTGATGATCACCTACCCGTCCACGCACGGCGTGTTCGAGGAGCACGTCGCCGACATCTGCGCCCAGGTCCACGAGGCGGGCGGCCAGGTGTACGTGGACGGCGCCAATCTCAACGCCCTGGTCGGGCTCGCCAAGCCGGGCCACTTCGGCGGTGACGTCTCGCATCTCAACCTGCACAAGACGTTCTGCATCCCGCACGGCGGCGGTGGTCCCGGGGTGGGTCCGGTGGGTGTGCGCTCGCACCTGGCGCCGTACCTGCCGAACCATCCGCTGCAGCCCGCCGCCGGTCCGGAGACGGGCGTCGGCCCGATCTCGGCCGCTCCGTGGGGCTCCGCGGGGATCCTGCCCATCTCCTGGGCGTACGTCCGGCTGATGGGCGGCGAAGGGCTGAGGCGGGCCACGCAGGTGGCCGTGCTGTCCGCCAACTACATCGCCAAGCGCCTGGAGCCCCACTACCCGGTCCTCTACACCGGCCCCGGCGGGCTGGTCGCGCACGAGTGCATCATCGATCTGCGTCCGCTGACCAAGGCGACCGGCGTGAGCGTGGACGACGTGGCCAAGCGGCTGATCGACTACGGCTTCCACGCGCCGACGATGTCGTTCCCGGTGGCCGGCACGCTGATGATCGAGCCGACCGAGTCGGAGGACCTGACCGAGCTGGACCGGTTCTGCGAGGCGATGATCGCGATCCGCGCGGAGATCGAGAAGGTCGGCTCCGGCGCGTGGCCCGCCGACGACAACCCGCTGCGCAACGCCCCGCACACCGCGGCCGCGCTCGGCGGGCAGTGGGCGCACCCCTACAGCCGTGAGGAGGCGGTCTTCCCGGCGGGTGTCTCGGCCGCCGACAAGTACTGGCCGCCGGTCCGCCGTATCGACCAGGCCTTCGGCGACCGGAACCTGGTCTGCTCCTGCCCGCCGCTGGACGCGTACGAGGACTGAGCCGGGCGAACGCGTGAGGGTGCCCGCCGGTCCTCCGGCGGGCACCCTCACGCATGTCCGTCGCAAGGCGGACGTGCCGTCCTCGGACCACGGGGGCCTCAGGCCGTCGCCAGCGACACCTCCGTCGACTTGATCAGGGCGAAGACGGCGGAGCCCGCCGACAGACCCAGGTCGGTGACGGATTCGCTGGTGATGGCCGAGGTCAGCTCGCCGCCCTCGACCGCGATCTTCACGGAGGCCATCGCGCCGCCGGCGGCGATGCCGGTGACCGTGCCGGGCAGCTGGTTGCGGATCGAGACGCGTTCGACCGGGGCGGTGGCCAGGGCGACCTCCGTCGACTTCACCAGGGCGCGCACGGCGGAGCCCGTGACGAGACCGAGGTCCCGGGCGGCCTCCAGGGTGATCGCGGCGATCAGGTCCTGCCCGCCGGTGAGGCGGACCTTCACGGTGGCCATCACCTCGCCCGGGGTGACGGCGGTGACGGTGCCGGGGAGCTGGTTGCGGATGCTCAGGCTCATGGGAACGCCTCGCAGGATGTGGGGAGATGATGTGGGGGTATTGGGGGTCACGAGCCCCTGGCGGTCCCCACCGTAGCCGCAGCCGCTGCCTCAGGCCGGGTAGGCGTGGGTCTGCGTCGCCTTGACGGTCGCCCACACCGGGGCACCCGGGCGCAGATCGAGTTCCGCGGCGGCGACCGTGGTGAGGTCGGCCGCGAGCGGCAGTTCGCCGGTCAGGTCGGCGCGGATCTGGTCACCGTGGGTCTCCAGGCCGGCCACCTCGCAGCGCCACAGGTTGCGGGCGCTGGTACCGGTGGGGCGGTCCCGGTGGAGGGTGACGGCGCCCGGTGGGAAGGCCACGAAGACCGGGCCCGACAGGTCCTCGGTCGTGGTGACGGCGGGCCCGCCGTCCAGCCGTACCGTGTGGCCCTCGGCCCGGCCCCGGTAGAGATTGAGGCCGACCAGCTGTGCGATGTAGTCCGTGCGCGGATGACGGGCGATGTCGGTGGGGGAGCCTTCCTGGACCACGCGGCCGTGCTCGACCACGACGAGCCGGTCGGCGAGCACCATGGCGTCCAGCGGGTCGTGGGTCACCAGGACGGCGACCGCCTCGAACTCGGCGAGGTGGCGGCGGAGCTGGGCGCGCACCTGAAGCCGGGTGCGGGCGTCCAGGGCGGCCAGCGGCTCGTCGAGGAGCAGCAGGCGGGGGCCGGTGGCCAGGGCCCGGGCCAGGGCGACCCGCTGGGCCTGGCCGCCGGACAGCCGGCGCGGCTTGGCGCCCGCGTGCTCGGCCAGGCCCATGCGGTCCAGCCAGGCGGCGGCGCGGGCGCGGGCCTCGGCCTTGGTCGCGCCCTGGCAGCGGGGGCCGAAGGCCACGTTGTCCAGGGCGGACAGGTGCGGGAAGAGCAGATAGTCCTGGAAGACGACGCCGACGGGACGTGACTCCGGGGCCGTGCGGTCGAGGGCGGCGCCGTCCAGTCGCAGATGGCCGCCGGTGAGCGGGGCGAGACCGGCGAGGGCGCGCAGGGCCGTGGTCTTTCCGGCGCCGTTGGGCCCGAGCAGGGCCACGACGTCTCCGGGCGCGGCCCGCAGGGCGATGTCGAGGCGGAAGGAACCGCGGTCGACGACGAGCCGGGCGTCGAGCCCGTCACCGCGGGTGCCTTCGGCGACGAGGCCGGCGGTGGTGTCGTCGATGTCCGTCATGGAGTGCACATCCAGGAGGTCGGGCGGGCGGGGTGACCGTGCCGGACGGACCGGACCGGACCGACCGTACCGGGGGCGCGGCGGTCGTCCCGTGGGCGGTGCCGTGCGGCGGGGAGGCGGTGGGCCGGGGCGTGGACGGTGCGGATGCGGCTGTTCGTACCGGCGATCGTACGGCCGTACGCCGTGGGACCGCTCCGGGATCGCGCCCGCGATCTTCGGCACGCCGGTACGGCCGCGGCGCGCGCGTGGACGACGGGGGAAGGGGGCGTCACGGCGTGGTCAGCCAGCGGTCCCGCAGCCCTGCCAGTACCGCGATCGAGACCGCGAGCAGCACCAGGCTGAGCGCGATGGCCGCCTCGGGGTCGTTCTGGAGGGCCAGATAGACCGCGAGGGGCATGGTCTGGGTGCGGCCGGGGAAGTTGCCGGCGAACGTGATGGTCGCGCCGAACTCGCCGAGCGCGCGGGCCCAGGCCAGGACCGCGCCCGCCGCGATGCCCGGGGCGATCAGCGGCAGCGTGACCCGGCGGAACGCGGTGAACCGGGAGGCGCCCAGGGTGGTGGCCGCCTCCTCGAAGCGCGGGTCGGCGGCGCGCAGCGTGCCCTCGACGCTGATGACGAGGAACGGCATCGCGACGAACGCCTCGGCGATCACGACGCCCGTCGTGGTGAACGGCAGCGTGATGCCGAACCAGGAGTCCAGCCACTGCCCGACGACTCCGTTGCGGCCGAGGGCGAGGAGCAGGGCCACACCGCCGACCACCGGGGGAAGGACGAGGGGCAGGGTGACCAGGGCGCGTACGACACCGCGGCCGGGGAAGTCGGTGCGGGCCAGCAGCCAGGCCAGCGGCACGCCCAGGATCAGGCTCACCCCGGTCGCCGCGGTCGCCGTGATCAGCGACAGTTGGAGCGCCTGCCACACCTCGGTGCTGCTCAGCAGCTCCGGCAGACTGCCCCACGGGGCCCGGACGAGCAGGGCGAGCAGGGGCAACAGCAGAAACGCCAGGGCGACGACGCCGGGCAGCAGGAGCGGCAGCGGCACGCCGCGCCGGCCCGGTGCGCGGGCGTCCCGGCGGCGCGGTCCGCCCTTCGAGGTGCGGGGCGCGGCGCCGGACGCGTCGAGCCGGGTCACGGCGTGAGGAACCCGGCCTCGCCCAGCACCCGCCGGCCCTCGGCGGAGCGTACGAGCGCGATGAACGCGTCGGCCGCCTCGGCGTTGGGCGCGTTCTTGAGCAGGGCGATCGGATAGTCGTTGACGGCCTCGGCCGACTCGGGGAAGTCCACGCCCTCCACCTTGTCACCCGCGGCCTTCACATCGGTCTTGTAGACGACCGCCGCGTCGGCCTCCTTCAGTTCCACCTTCGTCAGGGCGCTCTTGACGTCCTGTTCGTAGGAGACCGGGGTGAGCTTGAGCTTGCCGGCCTCCAGGGCCTTCTGGGCGGCGGCGCCGCACGGCACGGTCTTGTCGCACAGGACGACCTTCAGACCGGACTTGGTGAGGTCCTTCAGGGAGGAGACCTGGTCGGGGTTGCCCGGCAGGGTGGCGATCTCCAACTGGTTGCGGACGAAGGTGACCGGGGTTCCGGCCGCGTCGCCCTTGTCGGTCACGATCGCCATCGTCTTCGGGCTGGCGGCGGCGAAGACATCGGCCGGCGCGCCGCCCGTGATGCTCGCCGCGAGGGTGTCGCTGCCGCCGAAGTTGAAGGTGACCTCGGTGCCCGGGTGCTGCTTCTCGAACGTGGCGCCCAGTTCGGTGAAGCTCTCCTGAAGCGAGGCCGCGGCGAACACGGTCACCGTGCCGGACAGCTTCGGCGCGGCCGAGGACGAGCCGGACGCGGAGTCCTCCGTGGACGACGAGTCGTCCGCGGAGGAGCAGGCGCTCAGCGCCATCAGGGCGGCGGCTGTCGCGCCGGCCACCTGCAGCATCCGCCGGGACCGGCGCTCGGAACGGGTCATCACGGTTCTACTCCTTCGAGCCTCGGACAAGCTGTCGCGCTCCGCCACGGCCGCACCGGGCCGTGCCGCGATGAGATGATACAGCCGCATCTGCGAGGCGAAGGCCCTCGGATGCATCGCATGAGCGGGGAGAACCTTGGATCAAGCCAGGCATGTGCGTTTGGGGGGGTTCGTGCCGCGGGTACCGTCATCCGGGAGGTGGTCGCACGTGACGCTCGCCGAACTCGCCCTGACCGGCGACCTGACCCGGCCGGCCCGCCTCACGGTGCCCGATCTGCTCGCCTGGCCGCAGCACCGGGTACGGGTCGCCTTCGAGTGCGCCACCAGCGGAACGCAGCACCACCGGTTCGCCGGTCCGCTGCTGTACGACGTCCTGTCCGACGCGGGGCCCGGCTTCGATCCCGTGCGGCGCAAGGACCGACTGCGCTTCCTCATCGCCGTCGACGGCAGGGACGGGCACCGCGCGCTGCTGTCCTGGGCCGAGATCGACCCCGACTTCGCCCATGCGCCCGTGCTGCTCGCCGTCAGCATCGACGACGCCCCGCTCGACCGGCACGGGCCCCAGCTGGTGCTCCCTCAGGACCGGTGCGGGGCGCGGCACATCAGCGGTATCAACGGGATACGCGTGGACGGACGCTACCGGTGCGCCACGCAGACCTCGGCCGGTTGAGCCGGGTGGGGGTTGCTCTTATACGCGGTCGATGTGCACGTTTGTCGACTTCACGCGGGCGGTGGCCTCCATGCCGACCTCCAGGCCCAGTTCCTCCACGGCCTCCCGGGTCAGCAGCGAGACCAGCCGGTGCGGCCCCGCCTGGATCTCGACCTGGGCCGCGACGTCGCCGAGCTTGATCGCGGTGACGATCCCCGGGAAGGCGTTGCGCACCGAGGTGTACGACGTGTCCTCGTCGCCCCCGCCCGCCCTGGCCAGCTCGACCGAGAACGCCGCCAGGTCCCTGCCGTCGATGAGCCGCCGTCCGGCCTCGTCGCGGTGGGTCGCCATCCGGCCCGCGTCGGCCCAGCGGCGTGCGGTGTCCGGGCTCACGCCGAGCAGCCGCGCCGCCTGGCCGATCGTGTAGGACTGCATGCCGGTCACGATAGGGCCACGGGCCGGGAACGGCGCAGTTGGGGCGGGTGGCGGCGGGTCCGGCGCGGCGGCGTCAGGACATCCCGGATTCCTTCAGCACGGCCCGGGCCCCTTCGTCGTCGATGGCCCGTTCCAGTCTGCGCAGCACCTCCACGCCCTGGCACAGGGTGCCGCTCTGCAGCGAGTGGCGCAGTCCCGTGTCGACCTCGTGCCACAGGAACGGGTTGGCGGCGAGCACCCGGGGGTCGAGTTCTAGGCGCCGGCCGTCGATGTCCCGGAACACCAGGTGCGAGGAGACGCCGTCGTACTGGCGGACGCCCACCATCGCGTCCGTGCGGACCGCCCGTCGGCACAGCGGTCCGCGCACCGAGAGCCAGCCGCGGCCCGCGGCGACGCGCGGCGGCATCAGAAGCAGCCCGATGGCGGTGGCGAGCCCGAGCCACAGGGCCGCGCGCCCCGGGGTGAACGTGCCCGCCTCCCAGTCGGTCAGCGTCGCCAGGGTGCCGAAGACGAGCGCGTAGACCACCGCCAGCCGGGCGCTGCCGCGCCAGTGGCGGTCGCCGGCCGGGATGGGTGCCGCGTCGCGCTCCATACCACCGAGGCTAGGCCACTTGGATGGCCGCCACACGCCGTGCTGACATGGCTCTGATGCCGTCTCGCCCTTTCCTTACGGTCCCTTGGCGTGGGGGTTCCCGTCAGCCCGTGTGGACCCGCGGACGCCGGCCGCGGTTCGGCTCCGCCTCGCGCAGCACCTCGCGGGTGACCGGGGCGACCTCGCCCTGGCCGAACAGGAAGAAGCGCAGGAAGTTGGCGAACGGGTTGCCCTCGGTCCACTCGAAGTAGATGTGCGGGGTGCATCCGGTGCTGTCCCGGACGTGCAGGAGGAGCGCGGCGAGGGCGTTGGGGATGGAGGCGGATTCCAGGGTCATGACACGGTAGCGGTTGTGCAGGACCTCGCCGTGCACCGTCAGGCCCGCCTCGAACTCGGACGGGTCGGTGACGGTCACCTCGACGAAGACGAAGTCCTCCTGCTCGGGGAGGTCGTTGTCCTGGCGGATCTGCTCGATCTTGTCGCGGTACTCGGCCTTGTCGCGCCGGTCGGGCTCGTTGGCGATGAAGCGAATCTTCCGGCTGGCCATGTCCCTGACGAACCGTTCCGCCATGTCATCCAGCGTCACACCGGTCACGCGCAGCTCGAAGGCCCGGGCCAGCCGGGACAGCAACGAGACCAGGATGATGCCGGCGATGAAGCATGCGCCGATCTTCACGCCGTCGGGACGCTCGATGACGTTGGCGACCGTCGTGTACAGGAACACCGTCGCGATGACCCCGAACACGACCGTCCAACGGCGCTGCCCGGCCTTGCGCGAGGCGATGGTCACCGCGATCGCCGCGGAACTGATCAGCACCAGCACGCCGGTGGCGTAGGCGCCGCCCTGTGCGTCGACGTTGGCATCGAAGATCCAGGTCACCAGGAAGGCGATGAGGGTGAAGACGATGACCATCGGGCGCACGGCGCGCGCCCAGTGCGGGGCCATGCCGTAGCGGGGCAGATAGCGCGGCATCAGATTGAGCAGGCCCGCCATCGCGGAGGCGCCCGCGAACCACAGGATCGCGATGGTCGCGATGTCGTAGACCGTGCCGAAGGTGTTGCCGAGGTACTCGTGCGCGAGGTACGCCAGCGCGCGGCCGTTGGCCCGGCCACCGGGCTTGAACTCGTGCGCGGGGATGAGCAGCGTGGTGATGAGGCTGGTGGCGATCAGGAAGCAGCTCATGATCACGGCCGCGGTGGTCAGCAGCTTCCTGGTGTCCCTGATCCGGCCGGTGGGACGTTCCTCGGTGTCGGCCTGGTCGCCCCGGACGTGCGGCATGACGGCGACGCCGGTCTCGAAGCCGGACAGGCCGAGCGCGAGTTTCGGGAAGACGATCAGGGCCAGCCCGATCATGACGAAGACATTGCCGTGCTCGGTGGTCAGGGCGCTGGTCCAGTCGGTGACGACATGGCTCGCGGTGACGGTGTGCCACAGGCCGGTGATCACGACGACGAGGTTCAGCGTGAGGTAGACGCCGACCAGCGCGACGGCGACGCCGATCGCCTCCAGGAAGCCCTTGAGGAAGACCGCGCCGAGCAGGGCCACGAGCAGCAGGGTGATCAGCATCTGCCGGCCGTGCAGCGCGCTGTTCAGATGCGGGTTCTCGATCAGGTGGGTGGAGGCGTCGGCGGCCGACAGGGTGATGGTGATCAGGAAGTCGGTGGCCGCGAAGCCCAGCAGGGTCAGGACGAACAGCTTGCCCTTCCAGAAGGACAGCAGCCGTTCCAGCATCGCGATCGAGCCCTGGCCGTGCGGGCTCTCCTCGGCCACGCGCCGGTAGACCGGCAGGGCGCCCGCCAGGGTGACGATCACCAGCACGATCGTGGCGAGGGGGGAGAGCAGACCGGCCGCCAGGGCGGCGATGCCCGGCTGGTAGCCGAGGGTCGAGAAGTAGTCCACACCGGTCAGGCACATCACCCGCCACCAGCGCTGCCCCCGGTGGGCCGGCTCCGGCTCGGCGTGGGGTCCCGTCAGGCCGCCCTTCCTGCCCATGTCGGCCAGGCCCTCCAGCATCCAGGCGCGCAGCCGACCGGTGGGCGGGTGCTCGATCGTGGCCATCGGGGGGTGCTCCTGACGTGCGGCTCAGCCCTGTTTTCGGCCATCATTGCGGCGGCGGATCCAGCGTAAGCAGACAGTGACGTGCGGGCCTGTGGGCCGAAGGGCCGGAGGGCGTCAATCTTGCGTTAAGAAAGCCGGGTCGCACCGGCGTCCGCCCGGCAGGCCGCCCACGGCCGTGCGCTGCGCCGTACGGCGGACCACCGCCGCCAGCCCCGCGTCACCGTGTCTCTCGTGGCGCCACCGGTCCTGGCGGTCGGCGCGCCGAACGTGGCCGACGGGCCGTCGTCGCGCAGGCCGCCGCCGTGCCGAGGGTGAAGCCGCCGAGCAGCCCGTGGCCGGTCGGGACAGCCAGGAGCGCCGACGTGCGCAGGCCGTCGACGGCGCTGTCGCGGTGGGCGGGGATCCGGTCGTCGATCTTGGCGGTGAGCCTTGGTTGCTTCGCGGGGGTCTTCATCACAGCTCTCCATCGGCGATCGCCGCGAACGCGGCGCCGCATGCGTGACACTCCTGCCGGTCCGGCGGCCCGGCGCAGCACTTTCCGATGGGCTGTGTCAGCAAGGGCGGCAGCCTCGCCCAGGACCGTCGGCGGCAGCTACGCGCCCACCATCCGCCATCACGACGGTCGCTGGACGGATGCCGCCCGTCGAGTTCCGGCCCGTCGTCTGACCCGCCGCGGTCACGGACACGCGTCGGGGCCGGTGCGCACCGGTGTGTGCGAGCCGGCTCCTCATGTCACCGGGCGTGGCGGCGCACCGCCCGGGTGGTACGTCAGGCGGCGGTCATCACCCGGTGGGCGCCCAGCGGGCGGTGCGGGGCGATGATCTGGCCGTCGGGCAGGATCTCACCGGTGTCCTCGAAGAGCAGAACGCCGTTGCACAGCAGGCTCCAGCCCTGCTCCGGGTGGTGCGCCACGAGACGGGCGGACTCCCGGTCGGCGGATTCGGCGGTCGGACACGGTGGCTGGTGCTGGCACATGGGTGGGATCTCTCGCTGTGTCGTGGTCATGTTGGTCCCCCGTGGTGATGAGTCGGTCGGAATCCAGTGTTGCCGTCTGGGCGTCGATCCGCAGGGATTTCACAGCACCGCTTCTTCACAGGGTGATGACGCATCGCGCACGCGTATGGTTCAGCTCAACTTGGGGGCCGCTTCGGATGGTTCGCGACGAGGGGAGCGAAGGCCGGGGTCGTCGGACTCGCGCCCGCCCCGCGACGCCGTGCACGCAAGGGGACTACCCCGCCTCCGGGTGCCGGAGACGGGGTACGGCAGGGGTGCGGGGCGGTTCAGGCGGGCGAGCCGAGCAGGGGCACGGGCGTCACCCGGTGGGTCAGGACCGGCAGCAACTCGGCCACCCGGTGCGGGGTGTGGGCCGCGATGCCGGGCGGCGCGGGGGCCAGCGGCACCAGCAGGTCGGTGGCGGCCGGATGGTCCTCGGCGCCGTCCGCCGCGTGGTTGCCGTGCAGCCACAGTGCGAGCATGTACAGGCCCGGTACGGACAGCAGACGCGGCTGGTAGGGCTGGGTCAGCGTCTCGGCCTGGTGCAGGGCGCGTTCGGTGGAGGCGAGGTAGGGACCCTCGAAGAAACGGGAGAACGCCCAGCCGTCCGCGGTCAGCACGGTCTCGGCCGCGGCCACCGAGCGACCGCCACAGCGGATCATGAACCGCCAGCCGGTCAGCCGGGTGACGGCCCCGGACTGTGCCGTGATCCGGTCCAGCACATGGACGGGCAGCGGGAGTTCGGCGGTGACGGGTCCCTCCGCGTTGCGCAGGGAGGGGGTCGGGGCCTCGCGGACCGCGGTGGGGGAACCGAGGGCCATGAGGACGGAGCGCAGTGCGGGCGTGGGAGCAGGGGGGACTTGCAGCGGCATGGTGGGTCGCCTCTCTCGTTCGACAGGCGCGGTGGCGCGAGGGCGTGGGCGGACGGCGCTGTCAGCTCGATGCGGCAGTGAGGGTGGGACCCGGGTCGGTGAGCGAGGTGCGGGCGAGGCCTGCCGCACGTCACCTTGACGGCAGGAATCAGGACCGTGGGTGCCAACCGTCTGCCTTGGTGCGGAGTTTATACGACAAATGTTCAGCCGCTGTTTCAGCTAACCCTCGCCGGTGAATAGTGCAAGGCGCTATTCGGTCGCCGATTCGCGGTATTCATGCCGATTCAACATCCGATCCGGCCCGCTGACCTCGGAATACGCTCCCCGGGCGGTCGGCCGAATGCCGTCGGTGTTTTTCACGAGATCGACGGGGCACCCGAAGACGCGGACGACTTCATGCCTGGTGAATGTGCCACAGGACACATTCCGACAGCGTAGCGGTCGCGGGGGTCGCGCGGGACGTTATCGATCGCTTCGGCTGGGCATCATCCAACCTGACCGGTACCACCGGCGGCCGGAGGCTCGGCCCGCCCATCCGAGGAGGGACGCTTCGATGGGGGAGAAGGTCGTGGCGGGGTCGTTCGACCTGTCCGAGCGCCGGCGCCACCGCGACAAGCTCGTGAGGTGTCTCACGGGACTGGAGCGCCTGCTGGCCGAGAAGCGGTTCGACCGCCCGAAGAACCTCATGGGCGTGGAGATCGAATTGAATCTCGCCGGCCCGGACGGCATGCCCAGAATGCTGAATGGACAAGTACTGGAGCGCATCGCGAGCCGCGATTTCCAAACAGAACTCGCCATGTTCAACCTGGAAGTCAACATAGCTCCACACCGCTTGGGCGGCCGGGTATTCGACCGGCTCGCGGAGGAACTTCGTACCGCACTCGCCTACGCCGATCGCAAGGCTCAGGAGGTGGACGCCGGGATCGTGATGATCGGTATTCTGCCCACCCTCGACCGCGACGACCTGGTCTCCTCCAACCTCTCCGAGGCCGATCGCTACACGCTGCTCAACGACCAGATCGTGGCCGCGCGCGGCGAGGAGTTCGTGCTGGACATCGCGGGCGTGGAGCACCTCACCTGCACCTCGAAGTCGATCGCGCCCGAGGCGGCCTGCACCTCCGTCCAACTGCACCTCCAGGTCACCCCGGCACGCTTCGCCGACGTGTGGAACGCGGCGCAGGCGGCCTGCGCGGCCCAGATCGCGGTCGGCGCCAACTCCCCCTTCCTCTTCGGCCACGAGCTGTGGCGCGAGTCCCGGCCGCCGCTGTTCCAGCAGTCCACGGACACCCGCCCGCCCGAACTCCAGGCCCAGGGGGTGCGCCCGCGCACCTGGTTCGGCGAGCGCTGGATCTCCTCGGCGTACGACCTGTTCGAGGAGAACCTGCGGTTCTTCCCGGCACTGCTGCCGATGTGCGACGACGAGGACCCGCTGAAGGTGCTCGACGCCGGAGACGTGCCCCGGCTCGCCGAACTCGTCCTGCACAACGGCACGGTGTACCGCTGGAACCGCCCGGTCTACGGCATCGCGGACGGCGTATCGCACCTGCGGGTGGAGAACCGCGTGCTGCCCGCGGGGCCGACCATCACCGACGTCATCGCCAACGCCGCCTTCTACTACGGTCTCGTGCGCGCCCTCGCCGAGGAGCAGCGGCCCGTGTGGACCCGGATGCCCTTCGCCACGGCCGAGGCCAACTTCCACGCCGCCTGCCGGTACGGCATCGACGCCCGCTTCGTGTGGCCGCGGCGTGGCCGCTACGGCGGCATCGGCGAGGTCGACGCGGTCACCCTCGTACGCGACGAACTGCTGCCGCTGGCCGCGGCCGGGCTGGACGCGTGGGGCGTCGAGCCCGCCGACCGCGACCTGTATCTGGGCGTCATCGAGGAGCGCTGCCGACGCCGGGTCAACGGCGCGGCCTGGCAGGCGGCGACCTTCCACCAGGCCCTGGAACAGGGGCTGTCCCGGGACGCGGCGCTGGCCGCAACCACCCGCCGCTACGCCCAGCTGATGCACCTCGGCGAGCCCGTCCACGCCTGGCCGGTGGGGCTGCCGCAGCCGGCACCCCTCGGCTGACCGCACGGACACCGGTATGCGGCGGTGCGGCGGCTGCCCGCGCCGCCGGTCGCGGGTTCAGCCCGCGGTGCGGCCCGCGCCCGCCGCGCCCGCCGCCACGATCGCCTTCAGGATCACCGCATGGATCTGAGCGGGATCGTCGACCATCTCGGCGATGCCGCCGGTGGCCTCGGCCAGCCGCGCGGCCTCGTCCCGGGACGCCTCGGGGCCCACGGCGATGACGACCAGCGGGACGGGCCGCTCGGGGTCGCTGAGCTTCTCCAGTTCGGCGACGAGCGCGGAGCGGGAGATGCTGCCCGGATCCTCGTTCACCCCGTCCGTCAGCACCACCAGCGCATTGAACCTGCCCTTCGCGTACGACGCCGTCGCCGCCCGGTACGCGGCCAGCGTCGTGTCGTACAGGCCCGTGGCGCCGCCCGGCACCGGTTCGAGGCCGCCGAACGCCGCCGACAGCCGGGCCCGTTGTGTGCCGTCGCCCTTGCCGTCGCCGAGCCGCTCGGTCGGCACCAGGACGCGGTAGTCCGTGTCGCCGTCCAGCCGGGTGGCGAACTCCCATAGCCTGATCTCGTCCTCGGCCGTGAAGGTGTCGAGGGCCTGGAGCAGCGCCGACCGGGTGACGTCCATGCGCGTGCGGGCCGTACCGGGCACCGGCTCCGCCATCGACGCGGAGGCGTCCACGACCGTGGTGATCCGGGCGCTCTGCACCGTGATCGTCCACGTGCCCAGCGCCTGTTGGAGGGCCGTGCCGGTCGGCGGTTCGGCCGACGGCTCCGCGTACGGCTGCGGGGTGCTGCCCCCGGCCCGGTCGACCAGCGTTCGGGAGACGGCGTCGTCGTCCGTGCGGAAGCCGTACTTCTCCAGCAGCCGGTGCTGTGCGGGCTGCCGCAGATACGTCATGAACCGGACCGCGGCCCGGCTCTCGTCCGTGGTCAGTTCCGCCTCGTCGACCAGCGCGTAGGGATGGTCGAGCGACGGGGACCCGTCCGTGGGATAGAAGAGGTCGAGCCGCCGGCCGGGGTCGGCCGTCGCGTTGTGGGCGAACGCGGCCTGTTCGCTGAGGATCAGCGCCGCGTTGCGCTCGGGGTCGTCCTGCGCGGTGCCGGAGGCGTCACTCGGGAGCGTGCGCAGCAGCTGTTCGTCGGTGGCGGAGACGCGTTGCGCGAGCGCCTTCATCATGGCCGCCGCCTGGGTCTGCCCGTTCTTCGTCCCGGCCGCGGCGGCGCCCAGCCGGGTGAGCGCGAGCAGCCCGGTCGCGCTGCGCGCCGGATCGGCCGCGCCGAGCCGCAGGGAGTCGCTCTGCAGGGCGGCGCCCGCCAGTTCGGTCCAGGTGTACGTCTTTTTCGGCCAGCCCAGCGAACGGGCGGCGGCCGGCAGCATCGCCACCCCCACCGGGGTGGCGGCGACCCGGCCCAGCTGGTTGACCTGCGTCGCCCTGGCGTCCGCTGCGACCCGCTCGACCCACACCTCCGAGTCGGGCACCCACACCTGCGCGTCGGGCTTGCCGCCCCTGCGCAGCGTGTCCGCGACATCGGAGGAATCCTGCGCGCTCACCGTGAGGGCGATGCAGCGGCCGTCGGAGGTGACGTCCTCCTCGCGCGCCCGCTCGGCCGCCGCCCGCAGCGCCGGGGCCAGGTCCGGGGCGGCGGCCAGCGTCAGCCGTACCGGGTCGTCCTGGCAGGAGGGGCCGAACGAGAGCAGCCCGCCGCGCACGGCCGCCGCCGTGCCGGCCGCGACGGTCAGGACGAGCACCGTCGCGATGGCGACGCTGCGGCGACGGGCGCGGGGACGGGGGTCGGCCGCGCCCGCCCGGGACCGATCGGGCAAGCTGTGACGTCCCATGGCGGTGGTGCCCCTCCCTGGTGAGCCGCGCGGCGGAATCCGGCCGCACGGCACGCCACAGGGAGGTACGCCCCCGTGCGGCATCCGTCCCTCGGGCGGCCTGTCGCGCGCGTCCTTCGTAACTTCTTTCGAGACCCTAGCGGGGCGAGGACGAGCATGGGGCGGGATCAGTCAACTGGAGGCAGGTGTGCAGGTGGAGGCGGACCCGGTGGCCGGTTCTGAGCCGCGGGAGCGGCCCTCGCGACGGACGCTCCGGGACGAGACGCTGCTCGTTCTGGCCCTTTCGCTCGGCGCGAGCGGGGTGTCCGCTCTGATCAGCTTCATCGGATCGGTCACGAAACCGGGCGGCCTCAAGGACCAGGCCGCGACCCTCAACGCCTCGGCCGCGCCGGGCCGGCCCTGGCTGGATCTCGCCTGGCAGCTGTTCGGCATCGCGACGGCGCTCGTCCCCGTCGCGCTGGTCGCGCACCTTCTGATGCGCGAGGGGAAGAGCCTG
This sequence comes from Streptomyces sp. NPDC004629, assembly GCF_042873595.1. Taxonomy (NCBI): domain Bacteria; kingdom Bacillati; phylum Actinomycetota; class Actinomycetes; order Kitasatosporales; family Streptomycetaceae; genus Streptomyces; species Streptomyces sp. NPDC004629. Next base: position 28,548 of record NZ_JBIALO010000049.1, read on the forward strand.
CGCACCCTCGGCTTCGACCGCACCCGGCCCTGGCCCGACCTGGGCCGCGGAGCCGGTGTCGCGGCCGTGATCGGCAGCGCCGGGATCGCCTTCTACCTGGCCGCCCGCGGACTCGGGTTCAACCTCACGGTGGTGCCCGAGGCCCTGCCCGACGTGTGGTGGAAGTACCCCGTGCTGATCCTGTCCGCGCTGCAGAACGCGATCCTCGAAGAGGTGATCGTCGTCGGCTATCTGCTGCGCAGGCTCGGCCAGTCGGGCTGGGGCCCGGGCGCCGCGCTGGCGGCGAGTTCGGTGCTGCGCGGCTCCTACCACCTGTACCAGGGCATCGGTGGCTTCATCGGCAACCTGGTCATGGGCGTCGTCTTCGTCCATCTGTACCGGCGCTGGGGCCGGGTCGGTCCGCTGGTGGTCGCGCATTCCCTGCTCGACATCGGCGCGTTCGTGGGCTACGCGCTGCTCGCTGGCAAGGTGGGGTGGCTGCCGACGGCGTGAACCGGTTGGCGTGGGGGCGTACGGCCGGCTCGTACGCCCCCAGGGCGGGTCTCAGGCGAGCAGTTCTCCGTCGATGACGGTGACCGCGCGGCCGGTGAGCAGCGTGCGCTCGCCACGCAGCACGGTGCGGACGACGCCGGAGCGCGCGGAGGCCTGCAGGCCGGTGAGCGCGGAGCGGCGAAGGCGCGCCGACCAGTGGGGCGCGAGGGCCGTGTGCGCGCTGCCGGTGACCGGGTCCTCGTCGATGCCGACGTTCGGGAAGAAGCACCGGGAGACGAAGTCATGGCCGCGGTCCGGGTGCGCGGCGCGCGCCGTGGCGATGATGCCGCGCGCCGAGTAGGCGGCGAGCGCCTTGTGGTCGGGCGCGAGGTCGAGGACGGTCTTTTCGTCGGCGAGTTCCAGCAGCAGATCGCCGACCTGCGGGCCGGTGTCGAACGCGGCGACCGGCTCGGCGCCCAGGGCTTCGGCGACGCCGGCCGGGACCTCGACGGGGGTGAGCGGGGCGGTCGGGAAGTCCAGGGTGATCGAGCCGTCCGCGCCGGGGGCCGCGATGAGCACACCGCTGCGGGTGGCGAAGCGCACCGGCCCCTCGTGCGCGCCGGTGGTGTGCAGGACGTGGGCGGTGGCGAGCGTGGCGTGCCCGCACATCGCCACCTCCGTGACCGGCGTGAACCACCGCAGGGCCCAGTCCGCGGAGCCGCCCTCGGGCAGGCGGTGCGCGAACGCCGTTTCGGCATGGTTGACCTCCATGGCGATGTCCTGGAGCCGGTCGTCCTCGGGGAAGGCGTCGAGGAGCAGGACCCCTGCGGGGTTGCCGGCGAAGGGGCGGTCGGTGAAGGCGTCGACGATTCGGATGCGCATGCCGACGACGCTAGAGGTGCCGGCCCGGGACGCACCAAGGCCAATCCGCGAGCCCTGGCCCGATCGCGGTCCCCGTCCCCGGTTCCAGTGACCCGGTCCCGGTCCCCGCTTCCCGTCCCGTGGGACGACTCACCCCGGCGGGGTTGTCGTTCGAGTGTTTGCGATATATCGTTGAGGCATCGCGACTGATCAACGATGAATGGAGTGATGGCGATGCGTACCCACGGATTCGAGCGTGGACATCGACAGGACGGCCCCCACCGGTACGACCGGGGCGGTTCTGACGGGCGTCGGGCCGCCTTCGGGCCGTTCGGCCCCGGCGGACCCGGCTTCGGGCACGGCGGACACGGCGGACCCGGCTTCGGACCCGGGCCCTGGGGGCCGCGAGGCCGCGGCGGACCGCGCGGCAGGGCACGGCGCGGTGACGTACGGGCCTCGATCCTGGCCCTGCTCAAGGGCCGGCCGATGCACGGCTACGAGATGATCCAGGAGATCGCCGAGCGCAGCGGCGGGGCGTGGAAGCCCAGCCCCGGCTCGGTCTACCCCACCCTCCAGTTGCTGGAGGACGAAGGGCTGATCACCAGTGAGAGCGAGGGCGGCAAGAAGCTGTTCTCCCTCACCGAGAGCGGCCGTGCCGCGGCCGACGAGGGGGCCGACGCCCCCTGGGAGGAGGCCTCGCGCGGGGTCGACTGGGAGGCGCTCGGCGAGATCCGCCAGGCCGGCTTCGGCCTGATGGAGGCATTCGGCCAGGTCTGGCGGACGGGCTCGAAGGAGCAGCGCGAGAAGGCGCTGGCCGTCATCAACGAGTCCCGCAAGAAGCTGTACCTGATCCTCGCCGACGAGGACTGATGCCCGCGGGCCGGAAGGTCGCGGCCCGTGCGCCCCGGCCGGAAAGCCGCAGGCTGCGGCCGAAAGGAGCGGCGCGTGCGATCGGAGGGCGCCCCGTGGAGCGATCCGCGGGGCGCTTTCGCATGCGCGCGGCCGGCTCAGGTCACCAGTCCGTCCAGCTTGCGCAGCGACTCGTTCAGGGCTGCGGTCGCCGAGTCCTTGAGCTTGCCCGCCATCAGTGAGACGGCGGCACCGGTGAACTCGCCGTCGATCCGGACCGTCGTGGCCTCGCCCTCGGGCGTGAGCGTGTAGCGGGTGGCGACGGTCACCGCCATCGGCCCATTTCCGCGGATCGCGAGCACCCGGGCCGGCTCCAGCTCCTCGATGGTCCACTCGACCTCCGCCGGGAAGCCCATCAGCTTCATGTTCTCCTGGAAGGTCCCGCCCACCGCCAGGGTCTCGGGGCCGCCCTCGGGGAAGCTGGTGTGGGTCGCGTTCCACTCTCCGTACGCCGACCAGTCCGTGAGCCGGGCCCATACCTTCTCGGCCGGTGCCTGGATGCGTGCCTCCGCGCTGACTTCGGCCATGCGACCACCCCTTCGTGTCGGGCTACGGTGTCGCGGAACGTAGCCGCAGGGTCCCGAACATTCAATACTGATGAACCGTCAGGAAATGTGCGGGTGCGGTCCCGGCCGGCCCACCCGCCGTATCACCGCCGCGTCGAACCGGTCCCGGGCGCGCGGGAGCCTGCTCTCGTCATGGCAGTGCCACGCGTCCCAGAACAGATCGGCGGGCAGCGCGTCCGCCGGGGCGTACACCCGGTACACGTACTGCCTGCCGTCGACCGCAGGCAGGGCCACCAGCCAGGACCCGCTCACCACGCTCGTGTGGACGTGCCCCGGCGCGCGGCGGTTTCCTTCGGGGCGCGGGGCAAGGCAGCGCGCGCCGGCGCGGGGAAAACGGCCTGATCTCCTCCGTAAGGAGGAGATTGCGGCCCGCGGCGTCCACTTTGTGTGGGACGCCGAAATGCTTCCCTTCGGGGATGACTCCGGCCTGCGGGGCTGATGGGGTAGGGGATGTGCAACCCCGTATTCCCCGCCAGTCCGCCCATGACCAGGGCACGGACCGCGCGGGCGGCGATGCCGGACTCAGTGCCGAGCTGGCGGCGGTGGTCGCCGGTGCCCGCCGGAGGGCCGTCAGGGACGGGGACCGGCAGATCGACACCGCCCATCTGCTGCACTCGCTGCTGGAGTCCGATCCGGACGTGCGCGCCGTCATCGGCGACGCCCCGCAGATCGCCCGCCTGCTCGGCTATCTCGTGCAGCGCAGCATCGGTTACGGCCTGCGCTGGCAGAACTCCGTGGAGGACTCGGGTCCGATCGCCGTCGTACGCGATGCAGGACCGGCCGGTGCGCAGTCCAAGGAGCCGCAGCCGAAGGAGCCGAAGCCGAGCGCGCCGGCGCCCAAGGGTGCGGACCCGCGCGAGACGGCGGGCTGGTCGCCGCTGGCCGCGGCCGCCATGCGGTACGCCGCGGCCCGCGCCGCCCTCCGTGGCGCCGACCGCGCCATCGGCACCGACCTGCTCGCGGCCGTCGTCGGCGACCGGCAGTCCCGGGCCGTCGAGGTGCTCGGCCGGGCCGGGATCGACGTGTCCGGCCTGCTCACGCGGATCGACAGTCGCGCGGGGGAGTACGCGGCGGACGGCGAGGCTTTCTGAGGCGGGGCCGGCCGCCGAGCCGAGTCCGACCCCCGTCCAGCCGGTGAGACAGGTGTCAACGGGGGTGACGGTCATGACGTCGCCTGTCATCATGGGCCGATGCCTACGTCTGAGAGCAGTCCGGGCAGCCACGGGAAGGGCGTCGGCCTGGGCCTCGCGCTCGGTTCGGCGCTCGCCTTCGGGGGATCCGGTGTCGCGGCCAAGCCGCTGATCGAGGCGGGACTCGATCCGCTGCACGTGGTGTGGCTGCGGGTGGCCGGTGCCGCCCTGGTGATGCTGCCGCTCGCGGTGCGCCACCGCGCCCTGCTGCGCCGCCGCCCCGGACTCCTCGTCGGCTTCGGCCTGCTCGCCGTGGCCGGCGTGCAGGCCTGTTATTTCGCCGCGCTCTCCCGCATCCCGGTCGGCGTCGCGCTGCTCGTGGAGTACCTCGCCCCCGCCCTGGTGCTCGGCTGGGTGCGGTTCGTGCAACGGCGGCCGGTGACCCGCGCCGCCGCGCTCGGCGTGGTCCTCGCGGCCGGCGGTCTCGCCTGCGTGGTCGAGGTGTGGTCGGGGCTGGGCTTCGACGCCCTCGGACTGCTGCTGGCCCTCGGCGCCGCCTGCTGCCAGGTCGGCTACTTCGTCCTGTCCGACCAGGGCAGCGACGCGGGCGCGGAGGCACCGGACCCGCTCGGTGTCATCGCGTACGGCCTGCTCGTCGGCGCCGCCGTGCTGACCGTCCTGGCCCGTCCCTGGACCATGGACTGGTCCGTGCTCTCCGGGACCGCGCGGATGCACGGCGACGCGGTGCCGGCCGTGGCGCTGCTCGCCTGGATCGTCCTGGTCGCCACGGTCGCCGCGTACATCACGGGAGTGCTGTCCGTGCGCCGGCTCTCCCCGCCGGTCGCGGGGGTCGTGGCCTGCCTCGAAGCGGTCGTCGCGACCGTGCTCGCCTGGGTGCTGCTCGGCGAGCACCTGTCGCCGCCGCAGCTGGCCGGCGGCGTGATCGTGCTGGCCGGCGCCTTCATCGCGCAGTCCTCGACGCCCGCCAGGGGCTCCGCCGAGCCGGTGGCGGGCGGCGGCGCGGAACGCGAGTTGTCCGTCAGAGGGAGGGCCGCATAAGGTGCTGGGCATGCCGTCGAACGCACTTGTCCTTCCGCCCCCGGCCGCCTGAGGCGGGCCTCCGGAAACCACGCCCGGCACATCGCCGCCGGGCCGGACGGTGTTGCCCGTAGATGAAGTCAGCGCGCCCCGCCTGAGCGGGTCGCCTCCCGTACTTCTGCACATCTGCGGAGAAGATTCGTGTCGAACCCTGCCTTCGGGCTGCCCGTCGGGCGTGGCCTGCTCTATCTGACCGTCGCCGGTGCCGCCTGGGGCACCGCCGGAGCCGCCGCCTCCCTGGTCTACCGGGCCAGTGACATGGGCGCCACCACCCTGTCCTTCTGGCGCTGCGCCGCCGGGCTCGCGCTGCTGCTCGCCGGCCGGCTGCTGCGCCGCGGCGCCCCGCGTCCGGCCGTCCCGGAACCGCTCGGCCGCAAGGCCGTGAAGGCGGTCGCCACCGGCCTCGGCCTCGCCGTCTTCCAGACCGCCTACTTCGCGGCCGTCTCCGCCACCGGGCTCGCCGTTGCGACCGTCGTGACGCTGGGCGCCGGACCCGTCCTGATCGCGCTCGGTGCCCGGCTCGCGCTGGGCGAGCGGCTGGGCCGGGGCGGGACCGCCGCCGTCGTGGGGGCACTCGCCGGACTTGCCGTGCTCACGCTCGGCAGCGCGGGCGCGTCCGTACGCCCCTCGGGGGTGCTGCTCGCGCTCACCTCGGCGGGCGGCTACTCCGCGATGACGCTGCTCACCCGCTGGTGGGGCCGGCACGGCGACGCGGACGCCTCCGGCACGACCGTGTGGGCGTTCGCGGTCACCAGTGCGTGCCTGCTGCCGTTCGCGCTGGCGGACGGCCTGGTCCCGCACACCGCGCATCCCGCGCGGGTCCTGTGGCTGGTGGTCTACATCGCGGCGATCCCCACCGCGCTCGCCTACGCCCTCTACTTCGCGGGCGCCGCCGTCGTACGGTCGGCGACCGTCTCGGTGATCATGCTGCTGGAGCCGGTGAGCGCGGCGGTCCTCGCCGTCACGCTGCTCGGCGAGCACCTGACGGCGCCGACGGTCGCGGGCACCCTCCTGATGCTGGCCTCGGTCGGCGGCCTGGCGGCGGCGGAGGCGAGAAACGCCCGCCGAACGGCGGCCGGCCCGGTGCCGGTCTGACCCGCCCGCCCCCAACACGCCTGTCCCCGCCCGGCGTCCCGCCCCCGGCCAACCTCTTGCCTCCGGCCGACTCCTTCCTACACCCGGCCGGTCCGCGAACGGTTCGAGCCGGCGAACCGGACCGCGATCCGGTCCCCGCGGGCGAACCGCAGCGCCGTCCGGCCGATCCGCGAGCGTGCGGCGGATCCTTCGGGCGCCCGGCGGATCCTCGGTGCGTCCGGCGGGATTCCCGCAGGTCCAGGGTTCGCGGGTGTCCGGCGGTGTCCCGGGGCGTCTGGCCGGTTCCCCGAGGTGTCCGCGGGTTCCCCGCAAGTCCAGGGTTCCCGGTGTCCGGCGGTCTCCCCGGGGTGTCCGGGGGGTTCCAGGTGTCCGGGGGTGTTCAGCCGGCGTCCGGGGTGTCGTCGGCGGGCGGTCGGGGGTTCAGGAGTGGCGTCGGCGTAGGAGGTGTTCTCGGGCGGCGCTGTCGCGCGGGCCGCGGCGCCGTGCCGGCGCCGAGGCGATCCGCTCCTGGACCTCCTCGGGCTTGTGGCCCGCGTATGTGAACTTGGCCCGTACGCCGGTCACTTCGAGGCGCAGCCCGCGGATGCCGGGCAGCATCCTGCCGTACGGCGGCCCGCCCGGTGTCGCGGGTGCCGAGCCGCCCGCGGGCTGGAAGTGGCCGAGCCGGCGGTTCAGGAGGTCGGCCTTCTCGGCGGGGTCGTCCACCACGTGGGCCGTGCAGCGGAGCTGGACGGCCGCGTAGAAGCTGGTCGGGACGCCGTGCTCGGCCGGGGTGCCGGGGGCGGGCTGCCAGGGGCCGGGAACGTAGACGTAGTCGTCGACCACGCTGAGCAGCACCTGGGGGTCGGCCTGGAGCGCGGCCCACAGGGGGTTCGGCCGGGCGAGGTGGGCGACGACCTCGGCGCGGCCGGCGTCGTAGGCGAAGCGGAGGGGCTGGACGGCGGGCGGCTCGCCGGGTGGGCCGTTGACCGCGAGCCGGCCGAAGTCGTGCGCGGCCGGCCAGGTCTGCCATTCCGTGTCCTCGTGCGGTGCGTCCCAGGGGTGGATCAGCATCACAGGGACTTGAGGTAGCCGGGGAGTTCGACGCCGGGGGCGAGATCGGGGTCGGGGAGCGGGGCGTCGTAGCCCTTGCGCAGCGGGACGACGCCCGCCCAGTGCGGGAGGGCCAGGTCCTCGGGCTCGTCGTTCACGCCGCCGGTGCGGAGCTTGGCGGAGACCTCGTCCAGGTCCAGCCGGATCACCGCGGTGGCGGCCAGCTCCTTCTTGTTGGCGGGCCGGGAGTCGGCCGAGCGGCCCGGGACGGCGTGGTCGACCAGCGCGTCCAGGGCCAGCCGCCGCTCCTCGGGGTCCGTGACCTCGTGGGCGGTGCCGTGCACCACGACGGAGCGGTAGTTGAGGGAGTGGTGGAAGGCGGACCGGGCCAGGACCAGGCCGTCGACATGGGTCACCGTCAGACACACCGGGAGCCCGGGGTCGGCCTGCCCCGTCATCCGCAGCGGGCGCGATCCGGTGGAGCCGTGGACGTACAGCCGCTCACCGACCCGGGCATACAGCGTCGGCAGCACCACGGGCGCGCCGTCGCGGACGAAGCCGAGGTGGCAGACGTAGCCCTCGTCGAGTATCGCGTGCACCACGTCGTGGTCGTACGACGCCCGGTCCGCGGAGCGGGTGGGGACGGTGCGGTCGGTCGGGGTGTAGGCGGCGGGCTGCGGCGGTGTCTGCTGAGGCCCCTGCATGGCGCCCTCCATTGCACTAGTGCATAATGTGATTTGTGCTAGGAGAGTATCCGATCGAAGGCCGTGGCGCAGCGGAGATTGCCGCGAGCGTCGAGCGCGCGGTGGGCGACGGCCGCCTGGAGCCGGGCCGACTGCTGCCGCCCATGAGGGAGTTGGCGGCCACGCTGGGCGTCAACCCGAACACCGTGGCCGCCGCCTACCGCACCCTGCGGGAGCGCGGGGTCATCGAGACCGCCGGCCGCCGGGGCAGCCGGATCCGGCCCAAGCCGGCCACGACCGGCCGTGCGCACCTGGATGTGGCCGTGCCGCCCGGGGTGCGTGACCTGTCCGACGGCAACCCGGACCCCGCGCTGCTGCCACCGCTCGCGCCCGCCCTCGCGGCGGTCGCGGCGGCGGGGGACAGGGAGCCGGTCCTGTACGGCGCCGAGCCGGTGGAGCCGGAGCTGGCCCGGATCGCGCGGGCCGAACTCGACGCCGACGGGGTGCCCGACGGGCCCCTCGCGGTGGCGTCCGGATCGCTGGACGCCGTGGAACGGGTGCTCGTCGCGCACCTCAAACCGGGCGACGCGGTCGCCGTCGAGGACCCCGGCTGGGGTCGCACCCTGGACCTGGTGCCCGCGCTCGGGCTGCGCACGGTCCCCGTGGACGTCGACGACGACGGGCCGCTCGTGGACGGCCTGCGGCGCGCCCTGGAGTCCGGCGCGCGTGCGCTGATCGTCACGGACCGCGCGCAGAACCCCACCGGCGCCTCGGTGAGCGCCGCACGCGCGCGTGCCCTGCGATCCGTGCTGCGCGCACACCCGCACACCCTGCTGATCGAGGACGACCACGGCCACGGCATCGTCGATCTGCCGCTGCACCCCCTTGCGGGCGGCACGCACCACTGGGCCTTCGTCCGCTCGGTGGCCAAGGCGTACGGCCCCGATCTGCGCCTCGCCGTCCTCACCGGCGACCCCGTCACGGTCGACCGGGTGCGGGGCAGGCAGCGGCTGGGGCCGGGCTGGGTCAGCCGGCTGGTGCAGCGGGCCGTGGTCCGGCTGTGGACGGACGGCGCGGTGGACGGACCTGCGGTGGCCGCGGCCTACCGGGCCCGCCGGGACCCGCTGGTCGACGCGCTCGCGGAACGCGGGATCCGCGCCCACGGGCGCAGCGGCATGAACGTCTGGATCCCCGTACCGGACGAGACCGGCGCGGTCGCCCGGCTCCTGCACGCCGGCTGGGCCGTCGCCCCCGGCGCCCGGTTCCGCCTCGCCGCCCCGCCCGCCATCCGCATCACCGTCTCCACGCTCACGGAGCAGGAAACCGTCCCGCTGGCGGACGCCGTCACCACAGCCCTGGCACCCGGACCCGCACGAAGCTACGTCTGAGCAGGCCCCTGGCGAAGTTCATTGCGGGGACACCAGCGCCCCGAAAGGGGCGCGGGGCTGTGTCGATATGCGGCTCCGCCGCGCGGGCGCGACCAGCCACGACGGTGCGGTAGCTGACTGACGGCAGGTCGCGCCGGACGGGACGCGAGGAGCTACGCGAGCAGCCGTAACGGCGCCGCAGACGGCCGACGGCCCAGCGCGGCACACCCAGCGGAGCGCTCAGCGTGCCTGGGTGAGGGCGGCGCCCGCCAGGACGATCAGCGCGCCCGCCGGTGTCGCCCAGGTCAGTGACTCGTTCAGGATCGCGACGCCGGCGGCGGTGGCGATGACCGGGATGAAGTAGGTGACCATCTGCGCCGTGGTGGGCCCGACCTCGGCGACCAGGCCGTACTGCACCAGCACGGCCAGCCCGGTGCCGAGCGCACCGAGGGCGGCGACGGCGAGCAGCGGGACGAGCGGGAAACGGCTCGGGAAGGACGTGAACAGGGGCGTGACGACGGCCAGTTGCACCGTGGCCAGCAGCAGTTGCGCGCCGGTCATCGACAGGTGCGAGCGGCCCGTACCGGCCAGCGTGCGGCGGACGTAGATCCAGCCGACGGGATAGCTGAGCGACGCCAGCAGCGCCATCGCCGTACCCGTGGCGTCCAGCCCGTGGAAGCCCTGCCAGGCGCCGAGGACGGTCAGGACGCCGAGGAAGCCGAGGCCGAGCCCCGCGACCCGCAGCCGCGTCGGGCGGTCCTCGGACAGCGCGACCAGGGACAGGGCCATGCCCCACAGGGGCGAGGTGGCGTTGCAGACGCCGGCCAGCGTGGACGGGATCGTCAGCTCCGCGTACGCGAACAGGGAGAACGGCAGGGCGTTCAGCAGGAACGCGGCGACCGTCAGATGGAGCCAGGTGCGCGGGCCGCGCGGCAGCCGCTCCTGCTTCACGGCCATCGCCGCGACGAGCACCGCCGCACCGAACACCAGCCGGCCGAGCGTGACCTGGAACGGTGCGTAGCCCTCCGTGCCGACCTTGATCAACAGGAAGCTGAAGCCCCAGATCAGCGACAGTGCGCCGAACCGGAGGCGCCAGTCGAGGCGGGTGCGGGCAGCGGCGGCGGGGCGGGCCCCGGTCCGGGCGGGGGTGGCGGTGCTCATGGGCGCAACGATGCTGGAGCCCACCTCGTAGCACAATCGAAAATTCTCACCTAATACCTCTTAGTATTGCTTACATGTTGAACCTGGAGCGCCTGCGCACCCTCGACGCCCTCGCCCGGCACGGCTCGGTCAGCGGGGCGGCCGAGGCCCTGCACGTCACCACCTCCGCCGTCTCGCAGCAACTGGGCAAGCTGGAGCGGGAGGTCGGGCAGCAGCTCCTCGCCAAGAACGGGCGGGGCGTGCGCCTCACGGACGCGGGCCGGCTGCTCTCCGAGCACGCGGCACGCATCCTCTCCCAGGTGGAGCTGGCCCAGTCCGACCTGGAGGCGCACCGCGGGCAGGTCGTCGGCGAACTGCGGCTCTCCGCGTTCCCGACCGCCGCCCGCGGGCTGTTCCCCACCGCGCTCGCGGCCCTGCGCGCCCGGCACCCGGCCCTGCGGGTGCGCTCGTGCGAGCTGGAACCGGAAAGCGGCGTCGCCGGGGTGGTGCGCGGCGACCTCGACCTCGCCGTCGTACTGGACTGGTACAACAAGCCGATGCCGGTCCCGGACGGGCTGGTGAAGGCGCCCCTGCTGGACGATCCCGCCGATGTCGCCATGCCCGCGGGCCACCGGCACGCGGAGCGCGCGGAGGTGGACCTCGGGGAGTTCGCCGACGACGAGTGGATCACCTGGGGAGAGGGCGAGTTCTGTCACGAGTGGCTGATCTTCACGCTGCGCTCGCGCGGCGTCGAACCGATCGTCGGCCACCGCGCCGCCGAGACGCACACCCAACTGGGTCTTGTCGCCTCCGGGCTGGGCGTGTGCATCGCCCCGCGGCTGGGCCGCCACCCGGTACCGCCCGGTGTCGTCATGGTCCCGCTCACCCAGCGGGTGCGCCGTCATGTGTACGTCGTCTGGCGGGCCGACGCCGATCGCCGCCCGTCGATCCGGGCGGCGGTCCAGGCGCTGCGGATGGCGGCCGAAACGGTGGGCTGAACCCGGCGATCCGCCCTAGGTCTGGCCTAGATGAATGAGTCCAAGGGTTCGCCTGCGGGCATGGCGCGAGGGCGCCCACTGTCGATGTGTGACGAAAGACCTGGACACCCTCGCAACGGCACTCTATGCCCGGATCGACGACGAGTTGAAGGCTTCGCCGTGGCTGGCCCCCTGGCGCC
>NZ_JBIALO010000050.1:0-38549 GCF_042873595.1 Streptomyces sp. NPDC004629
CGGATGATGCGGGACGCGAAGATCACGCAGATCTACGAGGGCACCAACCAGGTCCAGCGCGTCGTGATGGCCCGCAACCTGCCCTGACCGGCCCCTGCCCGCAGGCGCGTTCAGTCGTCGAACCCCTCCGCCGCCCGCTTCTCGCGCAGTTCCCGGATCGCCCGGCGGCGGGCGAGACGGTGCGTGCGGCGGATCTGGGCCTCCTGGCAGCGGCGGCGGTCCCGGTCGGTCTCCGGGAGCACCGGCGGCACCGCGCGGGGCCTGCCGTCCGCGTCCACCGCGGCGAACACCAGGTAGGCGGAGCCGACCTGAGTGGCCGGGGCCGACTCGTTCCAGCGTTCCGCGAGGACCCGCACACCGATCTCCATCGAGGTCCGGCCGGTCCAGTTGACCTGCGCCTTCACATGGACCAGATCGCCGACGCGGACCGGTTCGAGGAACGCCATCTCGTCCATGGACGCGGTCACGGCGGGACCCCCGCTGTGCCGGCCGGCCACCGCGCCCGCCGCGTCGTCGACCAGCTTCATGATCACTCCGCCGTGCACCGTGCCCAGCAGATTGGTGTCGCTGTGGGTCATGATGTGGCTGAGCGTGGTGCGGGACGCCGACGTGGGCTTGCCTGGAATGTCGGATTCCGCCGTGCGAGGCTGGTCTGTCATGGCCTCCACCTTATGCCGAGCCGACAACTGCGGAATTTGTGTCAGGTTGGCAACAGCGGCGCTCTTATTTTCCGACGGCCCTTGTAAGCCATACAGCCCTGCCCTGCACACTGGGGCGCATGAATGATTGGCCCGAGGGATGGTCCGACGACAACCGCGGCAGCCGCTACGGACGCGGCAGCGCCGGCGCGCAGCCTGAGGGCGCCCGCGTGATGCGCCAGGTACGGCGCGGCCAGGCGGCCCCGCCAGGACAGCGCGGGTACGGCGGCCCCGGCCCGTCGGCGCCGCCGCACGGCCAGGTCCCGCAGCAGCCGACGTACACCGACGGCCAGGGCTACGACGACTACGGCGACCCGCACGGCTACGACAGCGGCTACAACACCGGGCAGGTCTACGGCAGGCCCGGCGACGGCGGTCCGGGCGGGCCGGCCGGACCGGACCCCCGCGGGCCGCGGCCCGCGCCGAACTGGCGGCGCCGGATCAAGTGGACCGCGATCACCGTGGCCGGCGTCCTCGTCGTCACCACGGTCGCGACCTACTTCTGGGCCGACTCCAAGCTGAACCGGGACGTCGACCTCTCGACGGTCATCGAACGGCCGGAGGCGGGCAAGGGCACCAACTACCTGATCGTCGGCTCCGACAGCCGCAAGGGCATGTCGGACGAGGAGAAGAAGAAGCTGCACACCGGCTCCGCCGAGGGGCAGCGCACCGACTCGATGATGATCCTGCACGTCGGCGGCAACGGCGACACGCTGATCTCGCTGCCCCGCGACTCGGACGTGGAGATCCCGAGCTACAAGGGGTCGGCGTCCGGCAAGATGTACCAGGGCACCGGCCGGCACACGAAGCTCAACGCGGCCTACGCGGAGGACGGGCCGACCCTGCTGGTCCGCGCGGTCGAGTTCAACACCGGTCTGCACATCGACCACTACGTGGAGATAGGCTTCGCCGGCTTCGCGAACATCGTGGACGCGGTCGGCGGCGTCGATATCACCATCGACAAGGGCTTCAAGGACAAGTACTCGGGCGCCGACTTCAAGGCGGGCAAGCAGACGCTGAACGGCGAGCAGGCGCTGGCCTTCGTGCGCACCCGGCACGCCTTCGCCACGTCCGATCTTCAACGCACCAAGAACCAGCAGAAGTTCCTGTCGGCGCTGGCCCACCAGGTGGCCACGCCGTCGACGGTCCTGAACCCGTTCAAGCTGTACCCGACGCTGGGCGCGGGCCTGGATTCGCTGACCGTCGACAAGGACATGAGCCTGTGGAACCTGGCGTCCATGTTCTGGGCGATGAAGGGTGTCAGCGGCGGCGACGGCGCCTCGATGAACATGCCGATCTCCGGCTCCAGCGGCGGCAACCTGGTCTGGGACAAGGCCAAGGTCAAGACCCTGGTGAATGAACTGAACAACGACGAGAAGGTCACCGTCACGGGTTAGCTCCGCTGGATGGGCCGTGATGCGTCGTGGTTCGGGTGCGGCGGCGTTGTGGTTGGGCGCGCAGTTCCCCGCGCCCCTTTGGGGCGCTGCCGAGCGGTGGTCGGTGCGCTGCGGTGGTGTTGTGGATGGGTGTGCAGTTCCTCGGGTTCCTTTGGGGTGTGTTGTGAGGGCACCCTGGGGGTGCCCTCGGGTGGGGGTCAGGTTCGGGTGGTCGCCATCGCGCGGCAGCTCTCCGCACACCGCCGACACGCCTCGGCACAACGCTGCATCTGAGCGTCGTCCGGCATGGACATACACGCCTCCGCACACATGTCGCACGCCATCGCGCACATCCGGCACATCTCGGCGGACATCGGCGAGCGCCGCATCATCATGTCCGCGCACATCCGGGTCATCTCCGAGCAGTCCATGAGCGCGCGCATGATCTGCATCTGGGCCTGGCCGCCCATCGACAGGCAGGAGCTCATCGTCTCCTCGCACACGCTGTGGCAGCTCATGCACGCCTGGATGCAGTCCTGCATCTGCTGGGTCATGGCCGGCATGGTTCCGGGCTGGGTCATGGCTCCTCCACGGGGAACGAAGGGGGCCCGACGGGCCCCTGTGCTTCCGTCCTACTCCGGTCGGCTATGTCCCGCCATCCGACGACCGCCCTAGAAGGACGCTTTGTCCTTGCCGGAGCACAGCACCTCGTCCCCGCGCACCGCCCCCGGCCGGCCCTGCGCGGGCGGCGGCGCCTTCACCTTGTGCACCTCGTGGAAGTCAGCCCCGGCGATCACCCTGAGCACCGGCCCTTGGTCCGGCACCGCCCGCAGCTCGCTGCCGGGCAGCGCCGCCACCACCGCCCGGGCCGAGCGGTCCCAGCGCGGGTCGTAGACGACCACCGTGCGCCGCACTTCCCGCTCCGCCGAGGTCACCGGCCGCCCGGTGGTGGCGAAGCCGGTCGCGGCGAGGGCCGCGTCCACCCGCTTGCCGAGCCCGGCCGTACCGGTGCCGTTCTCCACCTGCACCCGGATCTGCTGCGGCGCCACGTCCACCGGCACGGACGGGGCCTGCGTCGGCCGCCGTTCCACGGTGAGCGGCTTGTCCTCGCGCAGCGACCGGAACAGCTGCTCCGACCGGGCCTGGTCCCACTTCAGCGTCGACCCGACGCCCTTGACCGGGAACGCCATCTGCCCGATCGGCACGGTCGTGAACTCGGAGGAGGCGGGGGAGAAGGTACGCATCGCGCGGCCCAGGTCGAGCAGTTCGTCCGTGCCGAAGCCGGTGTCCGCCCGGACCGAGCCCAGCACCGCCCGCGTCACGTCCCGGAACCTCATCGGGTTCAGCAGCACCCCGGAGGAGGTCGCCCGCTCGATCAGCGCCGCCAGGAACCGCTGCTGGCGCTGCATCCGGCCGAGGTCGCTGGCCCCGTCGATGTGCCGCGAACGGACGTACTGCAGCGCCTCGCCGCCCATCAGCGTGTGGGTGCCGGGCGCGAGGTCCAGGCCGGTGAACGAGTCCTTCAGGGGCGTCGTGGTGCAGATCCGGACCCCGCCGACCACGTCGACCGTCTTCATGAAACTGGTGAAGTCGACCTCCAGATAGTGGTCGATCTTCACATGGGTGATGTGTTCCACCGTGCGCACGGTCAGCTGCGGCCCGCCCTCCGCGTAGGCCGCGTTGAGTTTCAGCGGATGCGGGCCGTGGCGTGCCCCGGTGGTCTCGTCGACGTGCTCGGGCACCTCGGCGTACGAGTCGCGCGGCAGGCTCACCACGGTGGCCCGCTCCCGGTCCTCCGAGATGTGCACGATCATGATCGTGTCGGTGCAGTGGCACGGCGCGCCGCCCAGCCGGTACCGCCGCCGCTGCTCCTCGGTGATCTTGTCCCGGCCGTCGGTGCCGACCAGCAGGACGTTCGTGCCGTGCCCGCCGCTCGGCCGGTTCTTCATGTCCCGGAACGGATCCACCCGGGCGATGTCCGCGTCCAGGCTGCTGACCACCGCGTGCCCGATCCCGGCCGAGGCGAGTACCACCACGGACAGCGTCGTCACCGCCCGCATGGCCCAGCGGGGCCGCTTCTGGCGCACGGGCCGTACCGGCCGCGCGGGCGGCCGCTGCGCACGACGGGGCGGCTGCGGGCGGCGCTGCGGCCGGGCAGCGGGCCGAGACGGGCTGGGGGACAAGGGGACACCTCCGGACGACGGCCGTACGTGGGATCCGGGAGCACCGTAGGCCCATACGATCTCCAGCCCGCGTCAGCGGCCCGGCGGCGCGCACCCGTGTCCCCCATTCGCGGTAACGTGAGCCCCCTATGAACGCCAAGCCCGACGTGCGGCTCCCCGCAGTTTCTGTGATCATGCCCGTCCTCGACGAGGAGCGGCATCTGCGCGGCGCCGTCCAAGCGATCCTCGCGCAGGAGTACGCCGGCGAGATGGAGGTCGTGATCGCCCTCGGTCCGTCCACGGACCGCACGGACGAGATCGCCGCCGAGCTGGTCCGCGACGACCCGCGCGTGCACACCGTCCCCAACCCGACCGGCCGCACGCCGGCCGCCCTCAACGCCGCGATCAAGGCCTCCCGCCATCCGGTCGTGGTGCGCGTCGACGGGCACGGCATGCTCTCGCCGAACTACATCGCGACCGCCGTGCGGCTCCTGGAGGAGACCGGCGCGCAGAACGTCGGCGGCATCATGCACGCCGAGGGCGAGAACGACTGGGAGCGGGCCGTCGCCGCCGCGATGACCTCGAAGATCGGCGTCGGCAACGCCGCCTTCCACACCGGCGGCGAGGCCGGCCCGGCGGAGACCGTCTACCTGGGCGTCTTCCGCCGCGAGGCACTGGAGCAACAGGGCGGCTACAACGAGGAGTTCATCCGCGCCCAGGACTGGGAGCTGAACTTCCGCATCCGCGAGGCCGGCGGGCAGATCTGGTTCTCGCCCGAGCTGAAGGTGTCCTACCGCCCCCGCCCTTCGGTGCGCGCCCTGGCCAAGCAGTACAAGGACTACGGCCGTTGGCGGCATGTCGTGGCCCGCTACCACGAGGGCTCCATCAACGTGCGCTATCTGGCCCCGCCGACGGCGGTGTGCGCGATAGCGGCGGGTCTCGTGGTGGGCGCGGTCCTCACCCCCTGGGCCCTCGTGATCCCCGGCGGCTATCTGGCGGCGATCGTCGCCGGCTCGGTGCCCGCGGGCAAGGGCCTGCCGCCTGCGGCCCGCCTGCGCATCCCCGTGGCCCTCGCCACCATGCACATGTCCTGGGGCTGGGGCTTTTTGACCAGCCCGCGCTCCCTGGCCAGGCGGGTCATCGCCTCCCGCCGCCCGGCGGTGCTGAACTCCCGCTGAACGGACCGGACTTCGCCCGGACATGAGGCGGGCCCCTCCCGAAGCCGGGAGGGGCCCGCGTCACATCCGGCGTCACGTCCGCCGAAGGGGCCTGCGTCGGCCCGCTACCACCGGTAGGGCCGGTACACGTCCATGCACTGGCCCTTGTCCGAGCCGTTGATGGCGTCGGAATTACTGGGCAGGTCCCCGGCCTTCGGCTTGGACTGCTTCGGATAGGCGGTGCCGTCGCGCCAGTCGGCGCCCACGACGACGGTGACCCCCGATACATCGGTCGACTGCCTCACCGAACTCGTCGGAATCCCCAGCGACTTGGCGACCGCCAAAGCATCACCCTCCAGGTCCGCGCTCGGGTAGTGCACCACCGTCGCGTCCTCGGACAGCGGCGCCGAGGTGTCCGCCGTCGCCCTGGTGTAGCCCTGCTGCACCAGCACCTGGCTGATCGTGCGCGCCCGGCCGGGAACCGGGGCCTGGGCGGCGGTCCGGGTGGCGTTCTGCACCAGCACCCCGAGCCGGTCGGCGGCGACCGAGGGCGCCTTGGTCGCCCCGGCCGTGGCAGTCGGCTTCTTCTCCTTGTCCGCCGCGCCCTTGTCGTCGAACGGCACGTCGTCGCGGAGCATCTGCCACATCTTCTCGGCGTCGACCGGGTCCGGTACGACGTGGTTGGCGTTCTGCGAGTCCTCGACCCACGGCATCGTCGTCATGGTGATGCGGTTCGTCGGCACCGTCTTGAGCTGCATGCCCAGGTCGTACAGCTTCCTGACCGTGCCGATCTCCTCCGAGACCTTCAGGGACTTGGTGGCCGCCTCGGCGAGGCCCATCAGCCGGCCGGTGTCCGTGAAGACGTTCTGCTGCTTCAGCGTGCGGATCATCGAGTTCATGTACATGTGCTGGGCTCTTGCCCGCAGGATGTCGCTGCCCCAGGCGTGCCGGGTGCGCAGCCACTGGAGCGCCTGCTTGCCCTTCACCTTCTTGGTGCCGGCCGTCAGCTTCAGGCCGGAGCCGCCGGGCACGCCGGGCAGCGGGCGGTCCCACACGTTCTGGTTCACACAGACCTCGACCCCGCCGATGGCATCCGCCATCTTCACCACGCCGGCGAAGTCGATCGTCATCCAGTGGTCGATGTAGACCCCGGTGAGGTTCTCCCAGGTGGCCAGCGTGCAGCCGGCCCCGCCGCGGGCCAGCGACTCGTTGATGATCGTGTTGGTCGCCCGGAACGTCTCGCCGGTCTCCGGGTCCTTGCACTCGGGGATGTCGACCCGGGTGTCACGCGGAATGCTCACCACGGCCGCGCTCTTGCGGTCCGCGGAGAGGTGGATGAGCATCTGCACGTCGGCGAGCGGCGGGTTGCCCCGGTTGTCCCTGCTGCCGCCGAGCTTCACGTTCTCGTCCGAGTTACGGCTGTCGGAGCCGAGCAGCAGGATGTTCATCGGCGTCTGCCCGGCCGCGTTCGGCTGGGTCCGGTGCGCCTTGGAGTCGCCGCTGCTGCGCTGACCCTTCCGGATGTTTCCGTTGAGGTGCTGGTAGTAGAGGTAGCCGGCGCCCGCCGTGCCGAGTATCAGCACCGCGAGCACCGTCGCCGACCAGCGCAGCGCACGCCGTCCGCGGCCCCGTTCGGCACCGCTCGGGCCGCCCCCGCGCCGCCCGCCGCCGTGCCGGCCGCGTCCGTCGGACGCGCCTGGCCCCTGCGGTGCGAGCGACATCGTGTCGTCGACCGCAGGAGCTTCCCCCCGCACACCGCTCTGCGCCAAATCCCTGCCCTCCCCACCCTGCGCCTTGCAACGGGCCCGTCCCGCGCCGGGTTAGACGCGCGACGGGCCCGTTGGGTTACCTACGAGGCGCACTTGACCTTGTCTGCCGTGGACTTATCCACTTCCGGCGCCTTTGTCGGAGTGGTGAGGGAAACGCCCGCACCCTTGAAGTCCTCGCCCAGGGTCAGCGTCATCGCCGGCAGCCCCTGGGAGTTGGTCACGCTCGCGCCCGGTTTCATCGCGGAACCGGACAACCCCATGATGGCGGCCAGCTTACGGGCCTGCGGCGCCTGGTCCGGTGCGTACTCCAGGGTGGTCTTGCTCAACTCCGCGGGGGCGTTGCCCGCGTTCTCCGACTTGAGCACGCCCTCGTCGTTCTGCAGCCACTGCAGGGTCTCCTGCGCGCTGCCGGACGCGGCGCCGCCGTTGAGGATGCGCACCCGGACCTCGGACGCGTCGGACTTGGTGCCCTTGAGCCGGGCGGCCTGCGCGTCCTTCTGCGCCTTCTGCTTCTTCTTCACCTCGGTGAAGGAGACGTCGTTCTTGATCGCGTCGAAGATCGCGGGCGCCGTGGTCTTGTTGACGACGACGGTCGCCTTGACCGTCTCCGCCGGGTTGTCCAGCACCGGCACCGTCATGAAGCTGATGTTCTTCGTCGGCACCTTCTTCAGCTCAAGTGCCACGTCCTTCAGCGTGCTGACCTTGCCGATGCCGGTGTCCACGGTCAGCGCCTTGGTGGCGGCCTCGGCCAGCGACACCAGCTTGGTCGGGCTGGTCAGGGTGTCGCTGGAGGCCATCTTGCGCATCAGCGACGCCAGGAACTGCTGCTGCACCTTGATGCGGTCCAGGTCGCCCTGGTTGCCCCAGGCATGCCGGGTGCGGACGAACGCCAGCGCCTGCTCGCCCTCGATCTTGGACTCGCCCGCGGGCAGATTCAGATGCGACTTGGCGTCGTTCACCGCGTGGTCGAGACACACGTCGACCCCGCCGACGGCCGACGTCAGCGTCTTCACCGCGTTGAAGTCGGCCATCATGAAGTGGTCGACGGGGATGCCGGTGACCGCCTCCACCGTGCGCATGGTGCAGCCCGGGTCGCGGCCGTCCTGGCCCAGGCTGGTGTTGAAGCGGACGCCGTCCGTGGCCGGGACGACCTTCTCGCTGCCGTCCTCCTGTTTCGTCGGGCAGTCCGGGACGTCCACGATCAGGTCGCGCGGGATGCTGAGCGCGGTGGCGTTCGTCCGGTCCTTGGAGACATGCAGCAGGACGTTGGTGTCGGCGTGCCCGACGCTGCCGCTGTCGCCGTAGCCCGCGTTGCCCTTGCCGGTGCGCTTGTCGGTGCCGATGATCAGGATGTTGAAGGCCTCGTTCTTGCTGAAGCCCTGCTTGCCCGCGCTGCCCACGTCCGTGGTGGTGACGTTGCCCTCAAGGTGCTTGAGGTAGGCGTAGGCGGCGGCGCCGGTGGCGATCAGGACGAACGCCATGGTGCCGCCGGTCCACATCAGGGTCTTCTTCGCCTTCGACTTCTTCTTGACCGGGCGGCGGCTGCGCCGGCCGGCCGGCTGCTCGGGCTCCGCCCGCCGCCTGCGCTGCGGCGGAACCTCCCGGCCGGGCGCCCGGCCCGTTTCCCGGCCCGGTGCCCTGCTCTGCTGCCGACCCGGCGTCGCCTTTCGGTCCCGCGGGGCGCGGTCGGATTCCCGGGAACCGGATCTGCGCGGTCCGGGCACCGACGACTGCGGTGCGGAAGGGCTCAGTCGCAGTTCGTATTCGCCGGTGTTCGGATTGAGTACCCACTGGTCTGCGGGATCGATGTTGTCCGCCCGCCCACGGCCTTGCGCGTCCACGGTTGTCCGAATCCTCCGTCGGGGCCACGCGGCGCCTTCCCCCTCAGGCGCTCGGGTCTCGGTTCAAACAGTGCACGGCCCCAGGGCGGACCTCGTGGCATGGTGCACCGGATCGCTCACACTATCCGCCCAGTTGAGCGTCAAGCGACGGCGGTGACAAATTCACGTCCCTACAACCGGGCAATCCGCCTCATATTTCTGGACGGAAGTCTGTTCCCTTGGTGCGCGCTTTACTCGCAGGGGTCCTCGGCGGCGGTGTTCCCGGGGAAGGTCGGCGCGGGGGAGGGGGCGTTCTTCCCACCTGAATTGCCACTTTTTGTCGCCGATTCCGATGGAATCCGCCGGGTGATCGTCACCGGGGCGTCGGACCGCAACTGCTCGAACAGCTTTCCCGCCTCGGGTTCGACGAGCTGGTCGCGATTGGCGTCGGACGGGTACGACTCCCGGGGAACGGTCAGAAACTGCACATGTTCGGTGGGGATGTTCCGCAGTCCGCGCACGAGTTGATACAAACCACGCAAACTGGCCAGCCCGGGGTCGGTGGTGAGCGCCGAAGTGGCCGCGTCCAGCAGCGGATACAGCTTCACCGGGTTCAACAGGACATCGTTGCTGCGCACCTTGTCGACCAGCGCGCCCAGAAATAGCTGCTGCCGCTCCATGCGGTCGGTGTCGCTCCCGTCGCCCAGCGACTTGCGGGCCCGCACATAGCCGAGCGCCTGCTCGCCGCCGAGAGTGACCCGGCCCGCGGGCAGCCTCAGCCCGGCGGCCCTGTCGTCGACGGGCTCCCGCAGACACACCTCCACCCCGTCGACGGCGTCCACCATCTCCTTGAACCCGCTGAAGTCCACGACGGCGTAGTGATCGACCCGGATGCCGGTCAGCTTCTCGACGGTGCGCACCGCACAGGCCGAACCGCCCGTCTCGAAGGCGCTGTTGAGCATCGCGAAGACCGGCGCGCTGCGCCCGCCGTCCGGGCGCAGACAGCTCGGCACATCGACCATCAGGTCCCGGGGGAGGGACACCGCGGTGGCGCTGTGCCGGTCGGCGCCCAGGTGCAGCAGGATCGCGGTGTCGGACCGCCCGGTCCCCGTGTCCCGCCCGTACGCCCCGTTGCCGTCCCCCGAACGCGTGTCGGACCCGATGAGCAGGATGTTCTGCGCGCCGCGCACCAGCGCGCTGGGCCGCTCGCGCTCATAGCGGGCCAGCTCGGCGGCGGCCGCCTCGTCCGCCGTGATGTTGCCGTCGAGCCTCGTGTACGCGAGCCATCCGCCCCCCGCGCCGAGCAGGACCAGCGCCGCCAGCCCCAGGACCGCCCTCTTCGTCCAGCGCCGCCGGCGCCGGCATATCAGCCCGTCTCCGGTGGCGGAGGCGCCCGCGTCCGGACCGGGGTCGCTCCCGCGGGGCGTACCTGCGGCGTCGGTCACGTCCGGTCCACCCCCTCGTGGCGTACGAGCGTGTCGTCCTGCTCCTACGACGATGGCCCGAGGGGGTTGGGGAGGCGGCCCCGTGTTACTCCAATCGGGTGAAATCCGGCGAGCTGTCCGGGGTGCGGGGGCGCCCCGGCGCGACAGCCGGCCCGAAACATGCACATAACCACCGGTAACAGCCCCTCCCACCACCGGTGCTGTCGGGGTCGGGGTCCGTTCCCATCTGCCCCCGGCGGAGCCGTCCGCTCAGTGGTGTGCCGCGGTCACCCGTTCGGTTTCCATCCGCTTGGCCAGTGCGGCCTCGTCCAGTCGCGCCAGGTGCCGGCACAGCACTACGGACCCGCCGACGGCCAGCGGTGCGTACAGCCCGGCGCTGAGCCCCTCCCAGGTGTCGTACGCCAGTCCCGACAGCAGCCGGGAGCCGGGCCCGATCAGATCCAGCGCGGGCGCGTCGGCGCGGGCCCGCTCCACGACCTCGGCCCCCGTCATCTCCGCCCCGGCCACGATCAGCGCCGGCTCCTCCGGATCCACCGGCGCGAAGGGCGCGAACCGGTCCCCCTGGCCCGGCACCTCCACGGCGTAGTCGACGAACCCCTCCGGCGGCTGCGGGAAACGCCCGCCCAGCGGGCGCAGCGCCAGCGCGACCCGCTCGCCGGAGCAGGCCCGCGCCGCCTCCAGCGAGTCCGGCCCGCTCACCACGACATCGGCCGCGGCCGGATTCCCGGCCACGTCCGCGACCGCGCCCACCGACGAACACGCCAGCAGCCACACCGCGGTCTGCCAGTGCGCGGGCAGCAGGAGCGCGACCCGGTCCCCGGGTCCGGCGGCCAGGTCGCCCTGGAGCAGATTCGCGGTCTTGGCCACCCAATTGGCGAAGGTGGCCACGGACAGTTCGACGCGTTCGCCCGTGGCGTCGTCGTAGAAGGTCACCAGGGGGCGTGCGGGGTCCGCGGCGAGCGCGGAACGCAGCAGGTCGGCGGGGGTGCGATCGGTGGCGTTCACCCGCGCAAGGGTACGCGGCGGCGCGAGCGCGCACCGGTGGGCGGCGCCACCGGTTCGGCGGAGTGGCAGCCGACGGTCCGTCAGTTCACCGATGGACAGATATGTATGACTATGTTCAAGATCGGGAGCATGCGTGGATATTTCTTCTCTTCGATCGGTGCCCCTTCGGTCGGTCTCACCTGCGCGGCCGTACTCGCCCTCCCGCTGACCCTGCCCGCGACCGCCGCGCCCGCGAGACCGGCGCCGACCGCGGACGGGGCCACGACCGTCGGCCGGCCGGCCGACGCCGCCGTGCCCGGCCGTACCCAGTCGCTGCCCCTCGTCCCCCTGGTCCCCCTCACCCGTCACCGCGTCCTCGGCTCCGCCTCCGAGCAGGGCGTGCACCGCCGGGACGTACGCCATTTCTCGCTCGTCGGCGTGGTCTGGGACAACCCCGGCACCGAACTCCACGGCCAGGTCCAGGTCCGCACCCGCTCCACCGCCACCGGCAAGTGGTCCGGCTGGCAGGACATCGAGACGCACAACGCCGACCACGGGGCCGACCCGGGCACCGCGGAAAGCACCTCGGGCCGGGTGCGCGGCGCCACGGCCCCGCTGTGGGTGGGCGACTCGGACGCCGTGGAGCTACGGGTCCGGGCCGACGCCGAACCGGCCACCGGCGACGGCCGCACCGGCGGTTCCTCCTCACCCCTGCCCTCGGGGCTGCGTCTGGAACTGATCGACCCCGGGACGGAACCCCCACGCCAGGGCTCACCCGCCGACGCCTCCCGCACCCATGTCGACCTGGACGACGCCGCGGCCGGCGCCTCCGCCGCCAACACCGACCTCGTCCCCCTCGGCGCCGCCGAGATCCCGTCGCTGAGCAAGAAGGACACCGAGCGGGAAGCGCTCGCCCTGCGCGGTGCCCCACGGGCCGGGACACAGCGCGCCCAGCCGTACGTCGGGCCGCGCCCGCGCATCGTCACACGGCACGGCTGGGGCGCGGACGAGAAGCTGCGCGAACGGGGCTTCGCCTACACCAAGTCGGTCAAGGCGGCGTTCGTGCACCACACCGCCTCGGGCAACAACTACAAGTGCTCGCAGGCCCCGTCCGTCATCCGCGGTATCTACCGCTACCACGTCAAGAGCATGGGGTGGCGGGACATCGGCTACAACTTCCTCGTCGACAAGTGCGGCACCATCTACGAGGGCCGCGCCGGGGGCGTGACCAAGGCCGTGCTGGGCGCCCACACCCTCGGGTTCAACGGCAACAGCATGGGAATCGCGGCCATCGGCACGTTCAGCTCCAGCAAGCCGTCCGCCTCCGCGGTGACCGCCGTCGCCAAGCTGACGGCGTGGAAGCTCGGGCTCTTCGGCGCCAATCCGAAGGGCAAGACATACCTGAAGTCCGGCGGTGGGAATCTGTACCCGAAGGGGAAGAACGTACGACTGAACGTGATCTCCGGCCATCGGGACGGATACGCCACGGACTGTCCGGGCAAGCACCTGTACTCCAAGCTCGGCTCGGCCCGTTCCGCCGCGGCCCGCTACCAGGGGCGCTGAGGCCGCGGCACGCGTTCACGCCGTCGGGGACGGCCGGGGGAAATCCGCACGCGGATATCGCGTGACACCGCGCGGCCATCGAGGGCGTCATCGCACGGTCTGCATACACTGACCGGCCGGAAGACAGTTCGGCCGGTCCCGGCAGGAAGCGGAGACGACAGGTGACAGAAGCCATCCTCCTGGTCGGCGGCAGGGGCACCCGGTTGCGTCCGCTCACGGTGCACACGCCCAAGCCCATGGTCCGGGCCGCCGGAGTTCCGTTCCTCAGCCACCAACTGGCCCGGGCGAGAGCGGCCGGTGTGGACCACATCGTCCTCGCCACGAGCTATCTGGCCGAGGTCTTCGAGCCGTACTTCGGCGACGGCGCGGCGCTCGGCCTGCACATCGAGTACGTCACCGAGGAGGAGCCGCTGGGCACGGGCGGCGCGATCCGCAACGTGGCCGCGCGCCTCCACTCGGGGCCCGACGACCCGGTGCTGGTCTTCAACGGGGACATCCTCACGGGCCTCGACATCGGGGCGCTGGTGGACACGCACGAGTCGACGGGCGCCGATGTCTCCCTGCACCTCACCCAGGTGACCGACCCGCGCGCCTACGGTCTGGTGCCCACCGACGACACGGGCCGCGTCCTTGCGTTCCTGGAGAAGCCGCAGACCCCCGAGGAGATCGTCACCGACCAGATCAACGCCGGGGCGTACGTCTTCCGGCGCTCGGTGATCGACACGATCCCGGCGGGCCGCCCGGTGTCGGTGGAGCGCGAGACCTTCCCGGGCCTGCTGTCGGCCGGAGCCCATCTGCAGGGGATGGTGGACTCGACATACTGGCTCGACCTGGGCACCCCGGCCGCCTTCGTGCGTGGCTCGGCCGACCTGGTGCTGGGCCGGGTCCCCTCGCCGGCCGTCCCCGGCCGCTGCGGGGACCGGCTGGTGCTGCCGACGGCGCGGGTCGCGCCGGACGCGAAGCTGACGGGCGGCACGGTGGTGGGCGAGGGCGCCTTCGTGGCCGGCGGCGCCCGGGTGTTCGGCAGCACGATCCTGCCCGGCGCGGTCATCGAACCCGGCGCCGTCATCACCGACTCCCTGATCGGCACCCGCGCCCGGGTCGGCGAACGCTCCGTCCTGACCGGGACGGTCATCGGCGACGGCGCGGTGATCGGCGCCGACAACGAACTCCGCGAGGGCGCCCGCGTATGGTGCGACGCCCGCATCCCGGCCGGCGCGGTCCGCTTCTCCTCGGACCAGTAACGCCCCTGAGGGGGCGCCCCCGTCACACCGGAGCCTTCGGCCCGCGAGGCCGCGGTCGTCCGGCGGCGCGCAGTGCGCTGCCCTGCTCACGCGGGCCGCGGTGGCCGTGGTTCTCGTCGCCGGCGGTGTGATGCGGGCGCCGCTGGACGCGGGGTGTGCGGAGGTCCTTTCGGCGCCGGGTGCTGCCGCGGGCCCAGGCGGCTGCGGCACAGGGTGGCGGTTCGGCGCCGGCTCTACAGTCGGCCGATGTCCGTGCGGGGCATGCGAGGGGCGCGGCGGGCCGGTGCCCTTCCGCTCAGGAGGATGAGGCGGGCGGCCCGGTGCCGCTGGCCCGCGTACGGCTCCAGCAGCGACAGCATCACGGCGTCGTCCGCGTACCGGTCCCCGGCGAGCGCCCAGCCCACGATCCCCGGCAGATGCAGATCCCCCACGGTCACCGCGTCCGGCGCCCCATGACTGCGCTGCACCGTCTCCGCCGACGTCCAGGGCCCGATCCCCGGCACGAGTTCCAACCGCGCCTGCGCGTCCGCCGGTTCCATGCCGGCCGCCTCCTCCAGCCGCGCCGCGACCCGCACCGCCCGCAGGATCGTCGACGCCCGCTTGTCGTCCACCCCGGCCCGATGCCACTCCCAGGACGGGATCAGCGCCCACGTCCGCGGCGCGGGCATCACCCACAGGCGCCCGGCCATGGGTCCCGGCGCCGGTTCCCCGAACGTGCGCACCAGCAGCCGCCACGCCCGGTACGCCTCACCGGTCGTGACCTTCTGCTCCAGGACCGACGGGATCAGCGACTCCAGCACCAGCCCGGTCCGGGTGAGCCTGAGCCCCGGCCGCCGGCGCCGGGCCACGGCCACCAGCCGATGCCGCGGCGCGAACGCGTCGGGGTCGTCCGCCGCACCGAGCAGCATGGGCAACCGCTCCAGCAGCCAGTCCGCCCCGGGGCCCCACGCCTGCCCGCGCACCCCGCCGTCGTACGCGGACACCCGTAGCGTCCCGGGCCCGTCGGGCGTCCTGCTGGCCCGCCACACGGCCCCGTCCGGCGTGGCCCGGAACGTGGGGTCCGCCGACCCGCGCCTGAGCGGCCCGAGCACCAGAGCGAGGTCGAGCGGCCCGTCCGGCGCCCAGGTCCGTACCCGCCCCGGAGCAGGTCCGGTCTGCCGCGGCACGCCCGCGGGCACGGCGACCTGCCCGCCGCGCACGGTCGTACGCGTGGGCCGCGGAGCGAAGCGTCCTGCCACGGTGGGTCCCAGAGCTGCCGGAGTAGTGCTACGAGACGTACGAGACCAGGCGCTCATACGGCACCGTCAGCGTACTTCCAGGAACGCCGACGCCTCGCGCTCGGGCCGCGGCCGGGGCGGCTCCGCCGGATGCCCGACCGCCACCGCGCCCATCGGATCCCAGGTGCCGGGCAGCCCGAGGACCTCGCGCACCACGTCCCGGCAGAACATCGTCGACGACACCCACGCCGAACCCAGCCGCTCCCCGGCCAGCGCGACGAGGAAGTTCTGCACGCCCGCGCCCATGGCGACCACGAACATCTCCCGCTCGGCAGCATCGCGCCGGGCGTCCCCGTAGGTGTGCGAGCCGTCCATGACGAGGCACGGCACGACGAGATGGGGCGCCCCCCGCAGCACCTCCCCGCGGCGCACCCGCTTCGCGAT
This sequence comes from Streptomyces sp. NPDC004629, assembly GCF_042873595.1. NCBI lineage: Bacteria > Bacillati > Actinomycetota > Actinomycetes > Kitasatosporales > Streptomycetaceae > Streptomyces > Streptomyces sp. NPDC004629. The sequence continues at coordinate 15,880 of NZ_JBIALO010000050.1, forward strand.
CGACTCCTCGCTCTTGCCGTCGCGCCGCAGGTCCGCGATCCAGGCGTCCCGCATGGCGTCGAGCAGCCGGGTCCGCGCATCGGCCGACTCCAGCAGCACGAACCGCCACGGCGTCGTGTGGTGCGGGGCCGGCGCGGTCACCGCGGCGGCCACCGCCCGCCGTACCGCCCCGGGATCGACGGGCTCGTCGGTGAAGGCCCGCACGGTACGCCGCAGGGTCACCGCCTCCCGTACCGCCTCGGAGGTGCCGAGCCGGAACATGTCATCGCGCGCGTCGCGCACCAGGGCCCGCGCGCCCGTCCCGTGCTCCCCGGCCATCAGGTGGGGCAGCCCGCGCAGCACGGCGACGGGCCGTCCGTCCGCCTTGCCCTTCACCAGGTCGCCCGCTGCCGCCAGTTCGTCCGCCGTGGCGACGACGGTGGCGCTGAGCGGGTTGCCGTACGCGTCCGTGCCGCCGCGCAGATCGTCCAGGACCCGCACGCCCGCGGCGCCGATCGCCACGTCCGTGAGCCCCGCGCGCCAGGGCCGTCCGAATGTGTCGGTGACCACCACGCCGACGTCCACTCCGAGGGCGTCGCGCAGCCCGTCGCGGATCGCCCGCGCGGACGCGTCCGGGTCCTCGGGCAGCAACAGCACGGTCCCCGCCGGGGTGTTGGAGGCGTCGACCCCGGCGGCGGCCATGACCAGGCCCTGCCGGTTCTCGACGATCCGCAGCGGGCCGCGCCGGGCCACGACCCGTACCGTCTCCGCGTCGATCGCCGCCTCCCGGTCGGCCGCCTCGACGACGCGCCCCTCCGCCTTGGACACGATCTTGGAGGTGACGAGCAGTACGTCACCGTCGCGCAGCCCCGGCTCGGCGGCGGCGATCAGCTTGCCGATGTCGTCACCGCGCTGCACCTCGGGAATCCCGTCAAGCGCCCAGACCCGAAAACCGGCCACCCCACGGTCCGCGCCGGCCACCCCACGGTCCGCGCCGCCCGCACTCCCGTCAGCCGCGCCGGCTGCACTCCCATCGGCCGCGTCGGCCGGACGCCTGTCAGCCGCGCCGGCGTCGACCGGGGTGGCGTCAGTGGTGTCCCCGGCCCCGGCCGCGGCGAGCGCCCCCGCAGTGGCCCCGGTGTCGGTGGTGCCGCCGGTTCCGGCCCGCCGCGGGATCGTCTCGTCGCTCACGCTCCCCGCACCTCCTCCGCGAGTGTCAGCGCCTCACGTGCCATCTGCGCGGCCGCGTCCAGGTCGGTCATCATCAGCGGCACGGCCCGGCAGCGGATGCCGGCGGTCTCCACCCGCGCGACCGCGTCCGCGTCGACCGTGTCGACCAGCCAGCCGTCGAGCAGCCCGGATCCGTAGTGCTCGGCGACCGCCGCGGCCGTGGACTCGACGCCCACCGCCGCGAGCACCTTGTCGGCCATCCCGCGCACGGGCGCGTTCCCGACGATGGGGGACAGGCCCACCACCGGCACCCCGGCGTCGGCGATCGCCTCCCGGATGCCGGGCACGGCCAGGATGGTGCCGACGGAGACGACGGGGTTGGACGGCGGGAAGAGGATCACGTCCGCCTCGGCGATCGCCTCCAGGACACCCGGCGCCGGCTTGGACTGCTCGGCGCCGACCGGCACGACGGCCTCGGCGGGAACGGAGGCGCGCAGCCGCACCCAGTACTCCTGGAAGTGGACGGCCCTGCGCTCGCCGTCGATGTCGACCGCCACATGCGTCTCGACGCGGTCGTCGGTCATCGGGATCAGCCGTACGCCCGGCTTCCAGCGGTCGCACAGCGCCTCGGTCACCGCGCTCAGCGGATAGCCGGCGCCCAGCATCTGCGTCCGCACTATGTGCGTGGCGAAGTCCCGGTCGCCGAGCCCGAACCACTCGGGGCCGACCCCGTACGCCGCGAGTTCCTCCTTGAGGTGGAAGGTCTCGTCGGTCCGACCCCAGCCCTGTTCCTCGTTGATGCCGCCGCCGAGCGTGTACATCACCGTGTCGAGGTCCGGGCAGACCTTCAGCCCGAAGAGGTGGATGTCGTCGCCGGTGTTGCCGATGACCGTGACGTCCGCGTCCGGCACGGCCTGCCTCAGGCCGCGCAGGAACCGGGCACCGCCGATGCCGCCTGCCAGAACCACAATGCGCATGGAAACAGTGTGTCAGCCGGGTACGACAACGCGTCAGGCAGTCACCGGACGCGGCTCGACACGCGCCTCGCAGTGCGGGGCGGTGTGCATGGGCATCTCCGTGAGGCCCGGGTGGTAGACGTGCAGGCTGACCGCGGGCTCCAGCGCGTCGTTGAGCACCTCGTGCACATAGCCCGGGGCGAACACCCGTTGCACGCCCGGCGCCAGTACGCGGGTGCCCCGCCGCGTCCGCTCGGTCAGCGTGCCCTCCAGGACCGTGAGCACTCCGGAGGAGCGGCCGTGGTCGTGCCGCCCGCTGCCCTGACCCGGCACCCACGACAGCAGCCACACCTCGTAGCCGGGGCCGGTGTGCAGCCGGTGGTACCAGCGGGTCGTCGCGTCGTACCGGACGAGGTGCTCCCACCGGGCGCGGTCGGCCGCGACGGCGCGGGCGAGGCCGGCGAACTCGGCGACGGTGGTCGGGTGCTCGCGCGGTGGCTGGAGCAGGTGCGGGACTTCGAGGAGGTCGCCGGCGATCTGGAGGTCGTTCTCGCTGTTCATGGGGGTGCTGTGGGTCCTCGGCAGGAAGTGAGGGGCGGCTTCTGGAACGGCGAAGCGAAGGAAGAGCGGTACGAGCGGTACGAATACGAAAGGGAGAGGGGCCTACGAAACGGAGGCGTGGGGGCGGCCGGAGCGCGGGTGGCTCAACAGCCGGAACGCAGACAACGCAGAGAATGCAGACAACGCAGACAACAGCTACAGCGAGCGCGGGCAGCCCCGTGCGACCCGGCGGAGCGGGTCGGGATGAGTGCCGAATGCGCGAGCATGCCCACAAGAACATCGGTTCACACTCGCACTGTCAACTCGACGTCCGAAATGTGGCGCATGCTTCACCTCTTCCGGTTCATCTGCGGGGGGAAAGGTTTGCTCACCCGGTGTCCGGGAGACATGGCGCACATCCGGGAGCACGGGTCTCGTCGGAACGCGATCGAACTCCTGGGCGTCCTTCTCCGTACGGATGTCTGTGCGAGGTCGGCGGCCCTCCCGGGCCCCCCTCGGCGTGTCAAGGTTTATGGCGATTTGAACACTTTCCGCATGGCCTTGGTTCCGCAGAGTGAATAACGGGCCCAATAGCAGATCTCGGCTTGACTCGCCCGGAGCAGCACACTTGTAATTTCACTCGTGTCGTTCAGCCGAAATCGGCAACGGCCACCACACGGGGACGTGAAAGACAGACGAGGGGCGCACATGACCGAGCTGGTGCAGCAACTGCTGGTCGACGACGCGGACGAGGAACTCGGCTGGCAGGAGCGCGCGCTGTGCGCCCAGACCGACCCCGAGTCCTTCTTCCCGGAGAAGGGCGGCTCGACCAGAGAGGCCAAGAAGGTCTGTCTCGCCTGCGAGGTCCGCTCCGAGTGCCTGGAATACGCCCTCGCCAACGACGAGCGCTTCGGCATCTGGGGCGGCCTGTCCGAGCGTGAACGCCGCCGTCTGAAGAAGGCGGCCGTCTGATTCGAACAGCACGGAACCTTCACGTACAGAGGTCACGAACGGCCCGTAGCAGGTGGGTTATCCACAGGCGGCGGGCCTTCGGCATGCCCAGCCGATAGTGTGGTCGCTCGTCCGAGACGCCCCGTGTCCCCTCGGGGCACAGGCGTCCACCACAGTCCACCGAACCGGGGCCCGTACCTCGATGTCCGTGCACAGCCATACGGCAGCCCGTCAAGACGCCGCTGCCGCAGCAGCGTTCGACCCTGCCGGCCCGGCAGCGTTCGACCCAGACCGCTCGGCGGCGTTCGACCCCGCCCGCCCTCCTGAGTTTCCGCGTCACGTGGTGACCGCGGTGCTCGTCTCCCATGACGGCGCCCGCTGGCTGCCCGACGCGCTCGCCGGGCTGTTCGGCCAGGAGCGGCCCGTCCAGTACGCGGTGGCGGCCGACACGGGCAGCGCGGACGACTCCGCCCAGCTCGTCACCGACGCGCTCGGCGCCGACCGCGTCCTGCACCTCGCCCGCCGCACCGGCTTCGGCCAGGCCGTCGAGGAGGCCCACCGCACCGCACCGTTGCTCACCCCGGACGACCTGCCGTACCTGAAGCGCCCCAGCGGCTGGGACCCCGCCACGCGCACCTGGCGCGACGACGCCTACGACCTGCCGGAACTGCCGCACGGGGAACCGGTCCAGTGGCTGTGGCTGCTGCATGACGACTGCGCCCCCGAGCCCGACGCCCTCGCCCAGCTGCTGCGCGTCGTCGACAACGAGATGGAGCTGGGCCGCGACGACGTCGCCGTCGTCGGCCCCAAGCTCCGCGGCTGGTACGACCGCCGGCAGCTCCTGGAGGTCGGCGTCAGCATCGCCAACTCCGGCCGCCGCTGGACCGGCCTTGACCGCCGCGAACAGGACCAGGGACAGCACGACCACGTGCAGCGCGTCCTGTCGGTCTCCAGTGCCGGCATGCTGATCCGGCGCGACGTCTTCGAGGAACTGGGCGGCTTCGACCGCCGGCTGCCCCTCATGCGCGACGACGTCGACCTGTGCTGGCGCGCCCATGCCGCAGGCCACCGCGTCCTCATCGCCCCCGAGGCCGTCGTGCGGCACGCCGAGGCGGCCTCCCGCGAGCGCCGCACCGTCGACTGCGGCGGCCGCACCGCCGCCTCACCGCACAAGGTCGACAAGGCGGGCGCCGTCTACACCCTCCTGGTCAACGCCCGTACGGCGGTGCTGCCCTGGATCCTGCTGCGCCTCCTGCTCGGCACCTTCCTGCGGACCGTCGCCTATCTCGTCGGCAAGGTCCCCGGGCAGGCCGTCGACGAGGTCCGCGGTCTGCTGGGCGTGCTGCTGCGGCCCGAGCGGATCGCCGCGGGCCGGCGAAGCCGCGGCCGTCCCCAGATCGACAAGGCCGAACTGCGCCCGCTGTTCCCGCCGCCCGGCGCGACCGTGCGGGCCACCGTGGAGCAGGTCGCGGGCAACCTCTTCGGCGCCTCCGACCCCGAGGTCTCCTCGGCCGGACGGCACGGCAGCGCGGTGGAGTCCGGTCCCGGCGGTGACGACGCGGACTTCCTGGAGATCGAGCAGTTCGCCCGCATCAAGCGCATCGCCCGCAAGCCCGGCCCGGTGCTCTTCCTGGTCCTGCTGCTCGTCTCGCTGGCCGCCTGCCGCTCCCTGCTCGGCGGCGGCGCCCTGTCCGGTGGCGCCCTGCTGCCCGCACCGGCCGACTCCGGCGAGCTGTGGTCGCGCTATGTGGACGCCTGGCACCCGGTCGGCGCCGGCGGCACCCCGTCCGCGCCGCCCTACCTCGCGATCGTGGCGCTGCTCGCCTCCATACTCTTCGGCTCGACGGGCCTCGCGGTCACCGTCCTGCTCGTCTGCTCGGTGCCGCTGGCCGGCTTCACCGCGTACTTCGCCTCCCGGCCGCTCGTCACCTCCCGCCTCCTGCGCGCCTGGGCGGCCGTCGCCTATGCGTTCCTGCCCGCCGCCACCGGCGCCCTCGCGGGCGGCCGGATCGGCACCGCGGTGCTGGCCGTGCTGCTGCCGCTGATCGCCCGCGCGGGCATCGCCGCGAGCGGCCTGGCGTACGGGCCGGGCGCGCGCGGCAGCTGGCGCGCCACCTGGGCGTACGCACTGCTGCTGACCGTCGCCACCGCCTTCACGCCGATCGTGTGGCCCATCGCCCTGATCCTCGGCATCGGCGTGCTGGCCCTGCGCCGCGCCGACCTCGTCGCCTACGGCCTGCGCTTCCTCGCCCAGTTGGGCACCCCGCTGCTGATCCTCGCGCCCTGGTCGCTGACGCTGCTCCCGTCCGGCTTCTTCCAGGAGGCCGGACTGGAATACGGCTCCTCGGCCGCCTCCGCGCTCGACCTGCTCGGCGCCAGTCCGGGCGGCCCCGGCACGGTGCACGGACTGATGCTCATCGGGCTGGTCCTCGCCGCGCTGGCCGCGCTGCTGCGCTCCGAGCGCCAACTGGGCATCCGCACCGCCTGGGTGGCGGCCCTGGTCGCGCTCGTCTTCGCGGCCCTGTCCAACGGCTCCGCCTGGGCCGGTCCCGCCACCCTCGTCTACGGCATCGCGCTCCTGGCCGCCGCCGCGCTCGGCGCCGACGGGGCACGCGCACGCGTGGCCGAGCAGAGCTTCGGCTGGCGCCAGCCGGTCGCCGCGCTGATCGCCTTCGCCGCCGCGGCCGGACCGCTGCTGGTCGCCGCCGGCTGGATGATCCGCGGCGCCGACGGGCCGGTGCAGCGACGCGACCCGGTGCAGGTGCCCGCGTTCGTCGCCGAGGAGAGCGGCACCCGTGACCAGGCCCGCACCCTGGTCCTCGACAGCGACTCCGGGGCGCACGTGCGCTACACCCTCGTCCGTGGCTCCGGCGTCCGCATGGGCGACGCCGAACTCGCCGTCGCCGACGGGGAGAACGCGGCCCTCGACAAGGTCGTCGCCAACCTCGTCGCCGGCTCCGGCGCCGACCAGGTGGACCAGCTCGGCGGCTTCGCCGTCCGCTACGTCCTGGTCCACAAGGGCGCGCCCCGCGAGGTCGGCCGCGTGCTCGACGCCACGCCCGGCCTGAGCAGGCTCAGCCAGCAGCACGGCAGCGCGCTGTGGCGCGTCGACCGGCCGGTCTCGCGCGCCGCCATCGTGTCCGCCGACGGCGCGGGCAGCCCGCAGTCCGTGGCCGCCGGGCCCGTGGAGATCCACACCACGATCCCGTCCGGCTCCGACGGCCGCGTCCTGCGGCTGGCCGACACCGCCGCCGACGGCTGGAGCGCCACCCTGGACGGAAAGCCGCTCACCCGCACCACGGTCGACGGCTGGGCCCAGGGCTTCGAACTCCCCGCCACCAGCGGCACGCTGGACGTCACCTACGACGACCCGTTCGGCCACACCGCCTGGCTGTGGGCCCAGGGCGCGCTCGCCGTCGTCCTGGTCGTGCTCGCCCTGCCCGGCCGCCGCCGCGACGTCGACGACGACCTGCCCGAGGAGGAGGCCGCCGGCGCCGCGCCCGCCACCGGCGAGGGCCGCCGCGCCCGCCGACTGCGTGCCCAGGCGGAGGCCGAGGCATCCGGCGCACCGGACGGGACCGACCCGGACGGCACACCGCCGCCCGTACCCCAGGCCCCCGCGGCCGTACCGCACCAGCAGTCCTACGACACGGGGACGCCCCCGGCCGAGGACACGCGCGCCTGGGAAGGCGACCCGGCGGCCTACGCGGGCGCCGAGTACTACGGCGGCCAGTACCAGGGCGCCGACCCGTACCAGGGCGGTTACGACCAGCAGGCCTACCAGGCCGACCCGTACCAGAGCGGCCAGTACGACCCGTACGGGTACGGCGGCCAGCCCCAGCAGGGCGCGTACGACCCGACGTACCAGCAGGGCTACGACCCCGGGTACCACCCCGGATACGACCCGGCGGCCCAGCCCCACCCGCCCCAGCAGCCGCACCCCCACGGCACCGGCAGCGAGCGCCCCGACGGGAGCCAGCAGTGAAGCGCACGACCCTGTCCCTGATCGCCGGCACGGCCGCGCTCGCCGCCGTCACCGGACTCGCCGCGCTGGAGACCCCGGACGCGGCCGGCACGACCACCGCCGAAGCGGCCGTCGAACTGCCCGTGGAGCGCACGAGCCTGCTGTGTCCCGCACCCAGCCTCTCCGACATCGCCGAGACGTCGTACACGTCCTTCACCCCGGTCACCAAGGGCACGGCGAGCGACGGAAAGGCCCAACTCCAGGCGGCGACCGAGGAGTCGGCGGACGGCACGGGCGACGCCAAGAAGGGCGGCAACACCAAGAAGAAGACCGCCAAGCCGGTGCTCACCCCTAAGAAGCCGGGCACCCCGGCCACCGGCGACACCTCCGGTGCCGACGGCACCGCGCTCGTCGGCACCGCCGAGGGGAAGTTCGCGCCCGGCTGGACCGTCCAGGAGACCACCGCGGTCGCCGCCGGCTCCGGCCGCGGTCTCCAGGGCGTCACCTGCACCGCGCCGGACACCGAGTTCTGGTTCCCGGGCGTCGGCACGGACGCCGACCGCACCGACTACGTGCACCTCACCAACCCCGACGACGGCGCGGCCGTCGTCGACCTGGAGCTGTACGGCAAGGACGGTGCGGTCAAGTCCACGGTGGGGGAGGGCATCACGGTCCCGCCGCACTCCAGCAAGTCCGTCCTGCTGTCCACGCTGGCCGACCAGCAGCAGGCCGATCTGACCCTGCACGTCAACGTGCGCAGCGGGCGGGTCGGCGCGGCCGTCCAGGCCCTGGACGCCAAGAACGGCGGCGACTGGCTGGCCGCGTCCGCCGACCCGGCCGGCACGCTGGTGCTGCCCGGCATCCCGAAGGACGCCACCTCCGTCCGCCTGATCGCCTTCACCCCCGCGGACTCCGACGCGGACCTGAAGATCCGCCTGGCCTCCCCGGCCGGTCTGATCACCCCCGCAGGGAACGAGACGCTGCATGTGAAGTCGGGCATGACCACGGCCGTCGACCTGGGCGAGGTCACCCGTGGCGAGGCGGGCTCCCTGGTCCTGTCGGCGACCGACCGGTCGGTGCCGGTGGTCGCCGCCCTGCGCGTGATACGCGGCAAGGGCGACAAGCAGGAGACGGCCTTCATCCCCGCCACCGCGCCCGTCGGCCCGCGCGCGACGGCCGTCGGCAACGGCGCCAAGGACACGACCCTGTCCGTCACCGCCCCCACCACCGCCGCCCGGGTCAAGGTGACGTCCTCGGCGGGCAGCGAGGGCGGCAGCGCGGTGACGAAGACCTATCCGATCAAGGCGGGCACGACCCAGGACCTCGACATCCCGGCCCCGGCCGGACTGAAGGGCACATACGCCCTGACCGTGGAATCCGTCTCCGGCGGTCCGGTGTACGCCTCCCGCACCCTGACCGCCACGGAGTCCGGCGTCGCCGGCTTCACGGTCCAGACGCTCCCGGACGACCGGGGGACGGTCGCGGTGCCGGAGGCGGACCAGGACCTGTCGGTGCTGCAGAAGTAGGCGTGACCAGGGCGGGCGGTGCGGGGACGGGCTCAGTCCTCCCCGTACCGGGGGTCGACGGTCTCCGGAGTGAGCCCCAGCAGCTCGGCGACCTGCTCCACGACGACCTCGTGCACCAGCGCCGCCCGCTCGTCCCGCCCCTTCGTGCGGATCTCCACGGGGCGCCGGTACACCACCACGCGCGCCGGGTGCCCGTCGCGCGCGGGCAGGGTCCCGCCGAGCGGCACGGCGTCGTCGCTCCAGACGTCCCCGGGCCGCCCCTCCAGCCGGGGCACCTCCAGCACCAGGAAATCGATGTCGGCGAGCTGCGGCCACCGCCGTTCGAGCCGTTCCACGGAGTCCTGCACCAGGTCCGCGAACGCCTCGGCGCGACTGGCCGCGAGCGGCACCTGCGGCGGGGCGATGGGCCCGCGCATGCCACGCCCGTGGCGGTCACGACGACGGGGCCCGGGGCCGGCGGCACGGGGCGGTACACGGTTGTCCATCACTGGTGAAGCGTAGTCCTCGCGCGGTCCGCCCGCCGGTCCCCACGCGGCAACCGGACCGCAGGCCGGGCGGCCTGTACCGCATGTCGCGTGATGACCATTCCAGCCAAGGTTGAGCACGTTTCCGTATCCCTCCAGGACCGCCGAGCTCAAGCCAATTGACGGTGTTTGTACCGACTCATGACCGGATGCCGGTGCGCCGGGTACCGCCCGCGACGCGGTTCGCCCAGGTCAGCAGGGCCCGACCGGGAAGGTGTGTGGGGCGTTTCACAGCACGACACGGTGGAGTGACCTGGTGGAGAGTCGTCGCGGCCCGCTCAAGAGTGCGGTACCGTCCAACATCGTGAGCCCTGTACGTCGCTGTTCGCGCACCGCCTGCGGCCGACCCGCCGTCGCGACGCTGACGTACGTCTACGCCGACTCGACCGCGGTCCTCGGCCCGCTCGCCACCTACGCCGAACCCCACTGCTACGACCTGTGCGCCGAGCACTCCGAGCGGCTGACCGCGCCGCGCGGCTGGGAGGTCGTCCGGCTCCTCGACGGCTCGGCCCCGGCCCGCCCCAGCGGCGACGACCTGGAGGCGCTCGCCAACGCCGTGCGGGAGGCGGCACGCCCCCAGGAGCGGGCGGCCGAGGCGGGCGGCGGGGGGCGCGTGGCGGACCCGATGGAGGTCGCCCGCCGCGGCCATCTGCGGGTGCTGCGCTCACCGGACAACTGATCCCCCGGGGAACCTGCCGCGGATCCGTGCACACCCATTGACGCGCGGTTGTCGCGGACACGACCATTCCGTCAGCCAGAACGAGAATTCACTTTCCGCATGGCGGAAACTGACGGAAGCCGGGGAGGTCCCCCGTGTACGTCCAGCAACTGGAGCCCGTCGCCGCATCGCTCACCCTGTCCGCCCTTGTCGCGGCCCTGCCGCTCCTCATCGTCCTGGTCCTGCTCGGCGGCGTCCGTATGAAGGCGCACCTGGCGGGCCTCATCGGCCTCCTGGCGGCCGTTCTCGTCGCCTGGCTCGCCTACCGCATGCCGCTGGAGCAGACGCTCTCCAGCGCCGTCCAAGGGGCCGCGTTCGGCCTCTTCCCGATCCTGTGGATCGTCGTCAACGCCCTGTGGGTCTACCGGATGACCGTCCGCACCCGGCACTTCGACATCCTGCGCCGCTCCTTCGGACGGCTCTCCGACGATCCGCGCATCCAGGCCCTGGTGGTCGCGTTCTGCTTCGGCGCCCTCCTGGAGGCCCTGGCCGGATTCGGCGCACCCGTCGCCATCTGCTCGGTGATGCTGGTCGCCCTCGGCTTCGACCCGGTGCGCGCCGCCGTGGTCTCCCTGGTCGCCAACACCGCGCCCGTCGCCTTCGGCGCCATGGGCACCCCGGTCGTGACGCTCGCCCAGGTCACCGGGCTGCCGCTGGACTCCGTCGCCTCCGTCGTCGGCCGGCAGACCCCGCTGCTCGCCCTGGTGGTGCCGCTCGTCCTGGTCGGACTCGTCGACGGACGGCGCGGTCTGCGCGAGACCTGGGTGCCCGCCCTGGGGTGCGGAGTCGCCTTCGCCGTCGCCCAGTTCGCCGCCGCCAACTACCTCTCCGCGCAACTCGCCGACATCGCCGCCTCCCTGGCCGGCGCCGGCGCCCTGGTCGCCGTACCCCACGCGCGCGTGCCCGCCACCGAGGCCGTACGCGCGTCCGTGCTGACCGGTGCCCGCAGCGACGACCTGGACGAGAGCGACCCACGCCCCGAGGTGCTGCGCGCCTACGCCCCCTACGCGTTCATCGTGGTGATCTTCTCCGTCGCCCAGATCCCGGCCGTCAAGGACCTGCTCGCCCGTGCGACGCAGACGTACGACTGGCCCCTCCTCGACGTCGCCGCCCCCGACGGCACCCCCGTCGGCGGGAACGTCTTCAGCTGGCCCGTCGTCTCCACGGGCGGCACGCTCGTACTGCTCGCCGGGGTGTGCACCGCCGCCGTACTCGGGGTGCACGCGCGCGTGGCGGTGCGCGAATGGGCCGCAACCGTACGCGAGTTGAGGTTCGCGATCCTCACCGTGACGTCCGTGCTGGCCCTCGCCTACGTCATGAACCTCTCCGGGCAGGCGGCGACGATCGGCCAGTTCGTGGCCGCGGCCGGCGCCGGACTCGCCTTCCTCTCGCCGGTCCTGGGCTGGTTCGGAGTGGCCGTCTCCGGATCGGACACCTCCGCCAACGCCCTCTTCGGCGCCCTCCAGGTGAGCGCCGCCCGTGAGTCCGGCCTGTCGCCCGAACTGCTCGCCGCCGCCAACAGCTCCGGCGGCGTCCTCGGCAAGATGATCTCACCGCAGAACCTCACCATCGCCTGCGCCGCCGTCGGCCTGGCCGGCCGCGAGGGCGACCTGCTGCGCCGGGTGCTGCCCTGGAGCGCCGGGCTGCTCCTGGTGATGTGCCTGATCGTCGTCGGCCAGAGCACACCGGTCCTGGACTGGATGCTGCCCTGACCTCGGCGGCACGCTCAAAGCGGCCACCCGGAGCCGGGCAGCGCGCCGCAGGTCCGGGCGGGTAGTTTGTGCTGACCCATAGGACTTCAGGAGGGTTGGCCGTGTCTGCTGATCTGTCGCAGATCGTAAAGGCGTACGACGTACGCGGAGTGGTACCGGACCAGTGGGACGAAACGCTGGCCGAACTCTTCGGGGCGGCGTTCGTCCAGGTGACCGGCGCCCAGGCGATCGTGACCGGCCACGACATGCGACCGTCGTCGCCCGCTCTGGCCCGCGCCTTCGCGCGGGGTGCGGTGGCCCGCGGCGTCGACGTCACCGAGATCGGTCTGTGCTCGACCGACCAGCTGTACTACGCCTCGGGCGCCCTCGGGCTCGCGGGCGCCATGTTCACGGCCTCGCACAACCCCGCGCAGTACAACGGCATCAAGATGTGCCGCGCGGGTGCCGCGCCGGTCGGCCAGGACACCGGCCTGGCCCAGATCCGCGAACTGGCGGAGGGCTGGCTGGAGTCGGGCGCCCCGCAGCCCGCCGCACGGCCGGGAACCATCACCGGACGCGACACGTTGAAGGACTACGCGGCGCACCTGCGCTCACTCGTCGACCTGACCTCCATCCGCCCCCTGAAGGTCGTGGTCGACGCGGGCAACGGCATGGGCGGGCACACGGTCCCCACGGTCTTCGCCGGCCTGCCCCTGACCCTGGTCCCGATGTACTTCGAGCTGGACGGCACCTTCCCGAACCACGAGGCGAACCCGCTCGACCCCGCCAACCTCGTGGACCTGCAGAAGCGGGTGCGCGAGGAGGGCGCCGACCTCGGCATCGCGTTCGACGGCGACGCCGACCGGTGCTTCGTCGTCGACGAGCACGGCGACCCCGTGTCGCCGTCGGCGATCACCGCCCTGGTGGCCGCCCGCGAACTCGCCCGCAACGGCGGGCAGGGCACGATCATCCACAACCTGATCACGTCCTGGTCGGTCCCCGAGGTCGTCAAGGAGCAGGGCGGCACCCCGCAGCGCACCCGGGTCGGCCACTCGTTCATCAAGGCCGAGATGGCGCGCACCGGCGCGATCTTCGGCGGCGAGCACTCCGCCCACTACTACTTCAAGGACTTCTGGAACGCCGACACGGGCATGCTCGCGGCCCTGCACGTCCTCGCGGCCCTCGGCGGACAGGACGGCCCGCTGTCCGCCCTCGTCGCCCAGTACGACCGCTATGCCGCCTCCGGCGAGATCAACTCCACGGTCGCGGACCAGAAGGCCCGCCTCGCCGCCATCCGCGCCGCCTACGCGACGCGCGAGGACGTCACCCTGGACGACCTCGACGGACTCACCGTGGCCGCCGCCGACTGGTGGTTCAACGTCCGCCCCTCCAACACGGAACCCCTGCTGCGGCTGAACGCGGAGGCCCGCGACGAGGCGACCATGGCCAAGGTGCGGGACGAGGCACTGGCCATCATCCGAGGCTGACACCGAACCCTGCGGCACCCGGGGCGGCCCGCACCTCCACGGCCGCCCCGCCCCGCATCTCGCCACCGCGCGGCCGGGCGCCCGGGCGCGGCCGGGCTCCCCTGTCGCCCGCTGCGCCGGGCCCAAGGGCAGCGCTCGCCCCGCCCCCGCGGGCCGCCCGCACGGCGGTACCCTGACCAGGCACATCAGTGCACGCCCGCATCCGCCCGAAGGGACACCCCATGCCGCTCGAAGCCGGCCTCCTGGAGATCCTCGCCTGCCCGGCCTGCCACGCTCCCCTCAAGGAGCAGGACACCGAGCTGATCTGCACCGGTCAGGACTGCGGCCTCGCGTACCCCGTCCGCGACGGCATCCCGGTCCTCCTCGTCGACGAGGCCCGCCGCCCCGCCTGACGACGAACCCCGCCCGGGACCGTCGGCCGGCCCGGGAGCACGGCCGCCCCAAGGCGCCCCACCGCACAGACGAGCCCGCACCCAGGACCCCGGCGCATCGGAGGCTGTCACCCCATGCTCGACGAATCGCTGCTCGACACCCCGGAGGGCCTCGCCGAGGCCGACCGCCGAGGTCTCCTGCGGGGCGCCGCGGAAGCCGGCGCCCGCGTGCGCACCGCCGCCCGTCAGGCCGTCGAGGCCGGCCTCGGCGACCTCAAGCCGGACGGCCGGCCCCGGTCGGTCCTGATCGCCGGCCCCGGTGCCGCCGCCACCCACGCCGCCGACCTCCTCGGCTCGCTCGCCGGCCCCGGCAGCCCCGTCATCCGGCTCGCGCCCTCCGGCGTCGCCCCCGCCGCCGGCGCCCTGCGCTGGGAACTGCCGGGCTGGGCCGGCTCCGTCGACCTGCTGCTGATCGCCACCCCGGACGGCACCGAACCCAGCCTCTCGCTCCTCGCCGACCAGGCCTACCGCCGCGGCTGCTCGGTCGTCGCCGTGGCCCCCGCCCGCACCCCGCTCGGCGAGGCGGTCACCGGCGCGCACGGCCTGTTCGTACCGATGGCGACGGCCCCCTACGACCAGGAGGAACCGCTCGCCGCGTCCTCCCCGGGCGTCCTGTGGGCGCTGCTCACCCCGCTGCTCGCCCTCCTCGACCGCATCGGCCTGGTCACCGCCCCGCCCGAGGCCCTGGAGAAGGCCGCCGACCGCCTCGACCACATCGCCGAGCGGTGCGGCCCGGCCATCGTGACGTACAGCAACCCGGCCAAAACGCTCGCCGCCGAACTCGCCGACGCGCTCCCGGTGATCTGGACGGAGGGCGCGGCGGCCGGTCCCGCGGGCCGGCGTTTCGCCGCCGCCCTCGCCGAACTGGCCGGCCGGCCCGCCCTGGTCGCCGAACTCCCCGAGGCGCTCGCCGCCCACAGCGCCCTGCTCGCAGGCCCGCTCGCCGCCAGCGCCGATCCGGACGACTTCTTCCGCGACCGGGTCGAGGAACCGGCCGCGCTGCACGCGCGCGTGGTGCTGCTCCGCGACCGCCCCATCGGCGGCCTCACCGCCGCCCCGGCCGCCCGTGACCTGGCCCTCAGCCACGACACCTCCGTCAGCGAACTGGAACCGGAACCCGGCGACGAACTGGAGACCCTTGCCGAGCTGATCGCCATGACGGATTTCGCCGCCGTTTACCTGGCGCTCGCTTCGGGCGCCTGATCTGGTAGCCGACGTCCGACCGACCGTACGCGGGGCGAACCCGAGACGTACACCGCGACACCACGCAGCAAACAACCGGCAGAGAGAACCCATGGACCGCCTCGACAACACCATCCGGCCCTACGCCTGGGGTTCGGCCACCGCCATCCCGAAGCTCCTCGGCGTCGAGCCGACCGGCGAACCGCAGGCGGAGATGTGGATGGGCGCCCACCCCGGCGCGCCCTCGCGCACCACGCGCGGCACGCTCGTCGACATCATCGACGCTGACCCGAAGCGGGAACTGGGACCGGAGGCGGTCGCCAAGTTCGGCCCGCACCTGCCGTTCCTGCTGAAGATCCTCGCGGCCGGCGCCCCGCTCTCCCTCCAGGTCCACCCCGACCTGGAACAGGCCCGGCAGGGCTACGCGGACGAAGAGCGGCGCGGCATCCCGGTGGACGCCCCGCACCGCAACTACCGCGACGCCAACCACAAGCCCGAACTGATCTGCGCGCTCACCGAGTTCGACGGCCTGTGCGGCTTCCGCGACCCGCTGCGCGCCGCCGACCTGCTCGACGCCCTCGGCGTCGACTCCCTCAAGCCGTACGTCGACCTGCTGCACGCCCGCCCCGAGGACGCGGCGCTGCGCGAGGTCCTCACCGCGATCCTCACCGCCGACCGCGACGAGATGGCCCACACCGTCGCCCAGGCCGCCACCGCCTGCGCCCGGCTCGGCGGCGACCACGCCCCCTACGCGGGCATCGCCCACCACTACCCGGGCGACCCCGGCGTCATCGCGGCCATGCTCCTCAACCACGTCCGCCTCCAGCCCGGCGAGGCCCTGTTCCTCGGCGCCGGCATTCCGCACGCCTATCTGAACGGACTCGGCGTCGAGATCATGGCCAACTCCGACAACGTGCTGCGCTGCGGCCTCACCCCCAAACACGTCGACGTCCCCGAGCTGCTGCGCATCGTCCGCTTCGAGCCTGGCGACCCGGGCGTGCTCCGCCCGGAGGCCTCCCCGGACGGCGAGGAGGTCTACGAGACGCCGATCGACGAGTTCCGGCTCTCCCGGTACGTCCTGCCGGCCGGCGGCACCAGTCACGACCTCACCCTGCCGACCCCGCAGATCCTGCTGTGCACGGCCGGCTCCGTACGGGCGGGCGAGCACGAGCTGACCCCCGGCCAGTCCGTGTTCGTACCGGCGGCCGAGAAGGCGGAGGCGTCCGGAACCGGCACCCTCTTCCGGGCCACCGTACGACTCTGACCAGACTTGTCCGACGATCCGACCGAGGTTGTGGACACCTGCCGCACCACCACCCGACCGGGCTGCAAGAATGGCTCACCGGCAAAGGGCGGGCAAAGACGACCGGCACCGGCCTGGACGGCGTAGACGTACGTAGGCGAAGGGACAACGCGGACACATGAGCGCGTCAGGCGGCACCAAGGCGATCGTGGCGGCACTCGGCGCCAACCTCGCGATCGCGGTATCGAAGTTCGTGGCGTTCGCGTTCAGCGGCTCGTCGTCGATGCTCGCCGAGGGCGTGCACTCCCTCGCCGACTCCGGCAACCAGTTCCTGCTCCTCCTCGGCGGCAAGAAGGCCCAGCGCGAGGCGACCCCGCAGCACCCCTTCGGCTACGGCCGCGAACGCTACATCTACGCCTTCCTCGTCTCGATCGTCCTCTTCTCGATCGGCGGCATGTTCGCCATCTACGAGGGCTACGAGAAGATCCGCCACCCGCATGAGCTGGAGCACTGGTACTGGCCGGTGGGCGTCCTCGTCTTCGCGATCATCGCCGAGGGCTTCTCCTTCCGCACGGCCATCAAGGAGTCCAACGAGCAGCGCGGCAAACTCTCCTGGTCGCAGTTCATCCGCCGGGCCAAGGCCCCCGAGCTGCCGGTGGTCCTCCTGGAGGACTTCGGCGCCCTGATCGGCCTCGTCCTCGCCCTCGGCGGCGTCGGTCTCGCCCTGATCACCGGCGACGGCATCTGGGACGCCATCGGCACGCTGTGCATCGGTGTCCTGCTCGTCCTCATCGCCCTCGTCCTCGCCGCCGAGACCAAGTCGCTGCTCCTCGGCGAGGCCGCCGGCGTCGAGGAGGTCAAGAAGATCGAGGCCGCGATCACCGACGGCGACACCGTCACCGGCGTCATCCACATGCGCACGCTCCACCTCGGCCCCGAGGAACTGCTGGTCGCCGCCAAGATCGCGGTCCAGCACGACGACACGGCCACCGAGGTCGCCGATGCCATCGACGCCGCCGAGGCCCGCATCCGCGCCGCCGTCCCGATCGCACGCGTCATCTACCTGGAACCGGACATCTACAGCGAGGCCGAGGCCACCCGCGGCCCCGACCCGGAAGCCGCCCCCGGCGGCCCCACCCCGCACGCGGCCGGGCACTGACCCCGCCCACGGGCCCCGGCCGCCCCTGGCACCCCGGGAACGGCCTGAAGTGTTCGCACACCGACTGGGGACGGCACGGTCCTCCGGTGTAGCTTGGGACGGAGCCAGACGTCGCTGCTGATGGCGGTCGGGCGGTCCCGGTGCGGGCCGACCGAGGGAGAGAGGGCCTCCGACGGACTGCGCTGCGCGTACGTGGGCCATGCCTGTGCCCTTTTTGGGCACCCCTGTGTCCGCCGCCGCGCAGACCAGCCGTACCCACCTCGCCCCAACCCCCGAGGAGCAGCTCGCAATGACGACTGTCGACAGCCGACAGGACTTCAAGGTCGCCGACCTCTCCCTGGCCGAGTTCGGCCGCAAGGAGATCACCCTCGCCGAGCACGAGATGCCGGGCCTCATGGCGATCCGCAAGGAGTACGCCGAGGCGCAGCCCCTCGCCGGCGCCCGCGTCACCGGCTCCCTGCACATGACCGTGCAGACCGCCGTTCTCATCGAGACCCTGGTCGCCCTCGGCGCCCGCGTCCGCTGGGCCTCCTGCAACATCTTCTCCACCCAGGACCACGCGGCCGCCGCCATCGCCGTCGGCCCGAACGGCACCCCCGACAACCCCCAGGGCATCCCGGTCTTCGCCTGGAAGGGCGAGACGCTTCAGGAGTACTGGTGGTGCACCGAGCAGGCGCTGACCTGGCCGGACAGCGCCACCGGCGGCCCCAACATGATCCTGGACGACGGCGGTGACGCCACCCTCCTCGTCCACAAGGGCGTCGAGTACGAGAAGGACGGCAAGGTCCCCGGCCTGGAGACCGCCGAGTCCGACGAACACCGCGTCATCCTCCAGCTGCTCCACCGCACCCTCGGCGAGAACCCCCAGAAGTGGACCCAGCTGGCCTCCGAGATCCGCGGCGTCACCGAGGAGACCACCACCGGCGTCCACCGCCTGTACGAGATGCAGCGCGACGGCGTCCTCCTCTTCCCGGCGATCAACGTCAACGACGCCGTCACCAAGTCGAAGTTCGACAACAAGTACGGCTGCCGCCACTCCCTGATCGACGGCATCAACCGCGCCACCGACGTCCTGATCGGCGGCAAGACCGCGGTCGTCTGCGGCTACGGCGACGTGGGCAAGGGCTGCGCGGAGTCCCTGCGCGGACAGGGCGCCCGCGTCATCGTCACCGAGATCGACCCGATCTGCGCGCTCCAGGCGGCGATGGACGGCTACCAGGTCACGACCCTCGACGAGGTCATCGACAAGGCCGACACCTTCATCACCACGACCGGCAACAAGGACATCATCATGGCCTCGGACATGGCCAAGATGAAGCACCAGGCGATCGTCGGCAACATCGGCCACTTCGACAACGAGATCGACATGGCCGGCCTCGCCAAGATCCCCGGCATCGTCAAGGACGAGGTCAAGCCCCAGGTGCACACCTGGACCTTCCCGGACGGCAAGAAGATCATCGTGCTGTCCGAGGGCCGCCTGCTGAACCTGGGCAACGCCACCGGCCACCCGTCGTTCGTGATGTCCAACTCCTTCGCGGACCAGACCCTGGCCCAGATCGAGCTGTTCACCAAGCCCGACGAGTACCCGACCGGCGTCTACACGCTGCCCAAGCACCTCGACGAGCGGGTCGCCCGCCTCCACCTGGACGCGCTCGGCGTGAAGCTGACCACGCTGCGCCCCGAGCAGGCCGCGTACATCGGCGTGAAGGTCGAGGGCCCGTACAAGTCGGACCACTACCGCTACTGAGCACCGCCCCCAGGCGAATCTCCGGGGAGTGTGCGTCCCGCCACGCACGCACACCTCCGGCGCCGGCCCCTCCGAGGCAGGCCCCCGCACCCCCGTGCCGGGGGCCTGCCCCTTTGGTCCGACCGGCCGTCACACCGGCCGGGACGGTCCGTCGAGCCGACCGGACCACCAGCCCGTCAAGCCCCAGGACCCCCATGCCCCGCGGCCGTTATTCGCTCCTCGATCCGCACGATCGCACCCCCTTCGCACAAGAACACTTCCAGTGCGCCCCCGGCCCGTCCGGCTGGCGCTACGTCTCCCGGCTGACCACCCCGTCGGGTGAACCCAGCGGCTCCGTCGACCTCGCCATCGACGACCTCGGCCGCCCCATCCGCCTCGAACTCCACGCGGCCGACTGGCAGGTGCGCGGCGCCGCCGTCGACGGCGTCACCTGGGTCCGCACCGACCCCACCGGCTCCCATGCCACCGAAGGCAATGTGCGCGCCCACGCCTTCACCGGCACCTCCCCCGCCTTCCTCATCGCCACAGCCCGGCTCCTGCGCCTCACCCCTTCCACCTCCGCGACCCGCCTACGCCTCGTGGCCTTCACGGACCCGGTCCTCGCCCCACGCACCGTGGACCAGTCCTGGGCCTTGGTGAACAGCGAAGCACACGCCACTGACAACGGCCCCCTGACCGTGGACGAATACCAGGTCACAGCCCTGGACACGGGCGAACGGCACACCGTTCACATCGCCGGCGACGTGGTGCTGGCCGCACCCGGCGTCGAACTGGAAGACCTCGACTCGCCCCCGTCGGCCTTCGGCTGACCCGAGTCACCCGCCTACGCAGGCGGCACGAACCCGGTGGCCGGACGGTCGCCCGTGCCGCCGGCAGCCGGCGGCACGGGCGGCGTGACGGGCGCCGGAGCCCGCGTACCGTCCTGGCCGGGGTACCCCACTGACGGCGAAGACGACGGCTGGGCATATGCACCCGGCGCGGGAGGCTGCGGCACCGGAGCGACATGGCCGCCCGGCGCCCCGCCCGCCGCAGGAAAACCGGACGGTGCCCCACCGGCAGCGGGCCCACCGCCGAAGGCCGCCCCACCGGCGGACGCCCCTGCGACGGCCGGTCCGCCGCCGAAAGCCTTCCGGGCCTCACGTGCCTGACGCTCCTGCACCACCGCCGCCAGATACGCGGCCGGCGGAACACCGTGTGGCGCCGGGGCTCCCGTGCGCGCAGCCAGGTCGGCCGCCAGCCGCTCCGCCATCGCCCAGGACACCTGAGGGTCGAGTTGCTGCATCCGCGTCAGGTACTGACGGACGGCGAGCCACAGGCCGTCCGGGACCGCAGACAGGTCGAGCGCCGAGAAACGCCCCGCCAGCCACGGCGGCGGAGGCGGCACGAAACGGGCCTGCCCGACCGGCACCCGCTCCCGCACGACCAGCGTGCCCGCGAAGACATCTCCGAGCCGCCGCCCCCGCGCCGACACCAGTGAGGCGATACACGCCACCACCCCGAACGTCAGCAGGATCTCCACGACACCGAGCGCCCCGCGCATCAGCGCATGCCGGAACCGGATCGGCCCGCCGTCGTCCCGCACCACCCGCAGCCCGCACGCCATCTTCCCCAGCGAGCGCCCATGGCTGAGCGTCTCCACCGCGATCGGCCCACCCACCAGTACCAGCAGGAACGACGCGATCGACAGCGCCACCTGCGCCGCGTCGTCCAGGGACGCCGTCGACGCCACCAGCACCGTGGCCACAGCGATGTAGACGAGCATGGCCACGGTCAGGTCGAGCAACACTGCCAGTGCCCTGCTCGGCAGCTTGGCGGGGCGTAGTTCGAGGGCCACCGCCTCACCTGTCACCAGCTCACTCACACCCGTCGTCCTTCCCCTGGTCTGCCCCGAGAACCGCAAGTCTGCCAAGCTGAAGGCGCACCGTGCGTCAGTAGGACAAGCTGACAGCAGCAATGAGCGGTCGACCACCAGCCGACGACCGGCCGAGGAGCAGGCACAACCGATGGACCTGGACGTCTTCGTCTCCGCCCACCGAGCCGAGTGGGACCGCCTCGACGCCCTGCTGCGACGGCGGCGCCGTCTCAACGGTGCCGAAGCGGACGAACTCGTCGCCCTGTACCAGCGCACCGCCACCCACCTCTCGCTGATCCAGTCCAGCGCCCCCGACCCCCAGCTGACCGGTCGGCTCAGCCAGCTGGTGGCACGCGCGCGTAGCGCCGTCGCAGGCACGCGCCGCGCCTCCTGGCGCGACGTGACCCGCTTCCTCGGCCAGGGCTTTCCGGCCGCGGTGTACCGGTCGCGCCGTTGGTGGGTACCGACCGCACTGCTGTCCACTGCGGTCGCGGTCCTCCTGGGCTGGTGGATCGGTACGCACCCGGAGGTGCAGTCGTCGATCGCCGCCCCCAACCAACTGCGTGAGCTGACCCGCCCGGGCGGCGAATACGAGACGTACTACTCCAGCCACCCCGCCACCTCGTTCGCGGCCCAGGTGTGGACGAACAACGCCCAGGCCGCCGCGCTCTGTCTGGTCCTGGGCGTCTTCCTGGGCCTTCCGGTCCTCTGGGTCCTCTTCCAGAACATGCTCAACCTGGGCGCCGGCTTCGGCCTGATGTCGTCGGCCGGCCGGCTCGACACCTTCCTCGGTCTGGTCCTCCCGCACGGCCTGCTGGAACTGACCGCCGTCTTCGTCGCCGCCGGAACGGGCCTGCGCCTCGGCTGGACCGTCATCGACCCAGGTCCCCGCACCCGCCGTACGGCCCTCGCGGAGGAGGGCCGGGCCGCGATCGGCATGGCGATCGGGCTGGCCCTCGTCCTCTTCGTCTCCGGCGCCGTCGAAGGCTTCATCACCCCGTCCGGCCTGCCCACCTGGGCCCGCATCGGCATCGGAATCGCCGCTGAGCTGGCCTTCCTCGCCTACGTCTTCGTACTGGGCGGCCGCGCGGCCAGGGCCGGTGACATGGGCGACCTGGAGACCTTTGAACGCAGCGCGACCGCTCCGATGGCCGCTTGATGTGCGGACACCGCCGGTGACCTGCTAGTCTCCTCTTCGCCCCCGGGGACCCGTTGACACGGGTCGAGTGGGGAGGTAGATTCAAACAGTTGCCCAGAGCTGGACATGCTCTGCGGCGTCCGTTAGATTCTATCCGCTTCTCGTGGAGTCACATTCCGAGAAGCCCCTCCCGATTAATCAGGAAATGAACGGCCGGTCTGACCGGTCAAGAACTTCTGATAAAGTCGGGTCCGCCGGAAAGGGAAACGCGAGAGCGGGAACCTGGAAAGCGCCGAGGAAATCGGGTCGAGAAAAGATCTGATAGAGTCGGAAACACCGAAGGGAAGCGCCCGGAGGAAAGCCCGAGAGGGTGAGTACGAAGGAAGCGTCCGTTCCTTGAGAACTCAACAGC
>NZ_JBIALO010000051.1:0-35397 GCF_042873595.1 Streptomyces sp. NPDC004629
GAGTCTTCGGCCGTTGCGTCCAAGAACAGCCGTACCAGTGCGATCGTGGCATCGGGGGCGTCCTCGGGGCTGTAATGGCCGGCGGCCGGAAGCTCACTGACCAGACCGTGGGAGAAGGCAACACGGAAGAGCGGCAGGAAGTCGGCGGCGGCTGAATCGTGGTTCTGGATCACTTTCCGTGCCGGGGCCACGGAGGGTCACCACAACCGCGATCATGAACGGCCTCATGCTGCGAGGAGGACCCGTTTGCGGAGCAGATCGAAGTTGGCGCGGCCGAACATCTGCCGCTTGATCATCTTGACCTTGTTGTTGTGGCCTTCGACGGCGCCGGAGCTGTAGCGGAGGCTGAGCCCGGCGACGACGGCGTCGAGGTCCTGGCCGAGGCCGTTGACGAAGCCGTGCAGGGCGGACAGATCGTCAGCCTGCACGCGATCGATCCAGTGACCGAGGTCCTGGCCCCGGCGGTCGTTCATCAACTCGGCGAAGGCACGGACGTGTTCGGCAGTTCGGTCAAGGGCGGGGCAGCGGGCGAGGATCTGCTTGAGCCGCTGGGCCTGGTCGTCGTCGAGGCGGTCGGGACGGCGGGTGATCCAGCTGGCCACGTCCCAAACGGATGGGTGCTTGCGGGGCGGATCGTCGTGCGGGAAAGCTTCGCGGAGCCGTTGGACGTACCTTTTCACCACGCTCTCGCCACCGGGATAACCGCGCTCGCGGACTTCCTCGAACAGACGGCGGGCGACGGTGCAGCCTTCCGCCCACCGCTGATGCACATAGGGCTTGTAGGGGTCGAGGACGCTGGTCCGGCCGGTCCACCGTCCGACCAGGAGCTCGTCCGCGGTGGCCGCATTGGCGAGGCGGCGGACGGTGTTGCGGGCCAGGCCCAGCCGCCGGGCGATCGGCCGCAGCCCGAGCCCCTCATCCAGCAGGGCGTGGACGGCCGCGTGCTGCTCGCGCACCCGGTCGGACAGACGGCCCGACTGTCGTGGTTCACCCGGGGAGGACAGTGCGGGATCCAGGCTCTCTGGGGGTTCGGCGGCGTGGACCGGGGCGGTGTTCTCCGGCTCGCGCAGCAGGGCGCGGTGCTGGATGACCGTCTTTTCGACGGCCTCGGCCAGGTTCTTCCAGATGTGCCACCGATCCGCGACGTGGACCGCGTCCGGGGCGCCGAGTCGTCCGGCCTCGGCGTATGCGGTGGACCGGTCACGGCAGATCACCTCGACGCCGGGGTGGTCGGCGAGCCAGGCGGCCACCGTCGCTGTGGTCCGGTCGGGCAGCAGATCGATGGGACGGCGCGTGTCGATGTCCACCAGGATCGTGCCGTAGTTGTGTCCCTTGCGCAGGGCGAAGTCGTCCACCCCGAGGACCCGCGGCGTGTGCGCTTCGGGCTCCGGCAGACGGCGTATCAGCCGCAGGAGCGTCGACCGGCTCGTCCGGACCGCGAGCGTGTCCGCCAGGCGGGCGCCCGCCCGGCCGGCCAGCATCACCGCTACCTGTTGCAGCACCGTCTGCAGCCCGGTGCTTCGCCGCCCGTGCCGGACGGTGAGTCCGTCGACCTGCTCGACGAACGTGGCCTGCCGGCAGGCGCGGTCACGGCAGCGGAACCGCCGGACCTGTAACTCGATCACCACGGGACGCCCGGCGACTGCAGTATCGGCGAGGCGGCGTACGTACCGGCTGTGCACCCGGCCCGACATCGTCCCGCAGGTGGGACACGTGGCCCGCCCTGCCGATGCGCGGGCCCGCACGATGACCAACTCACCGTCGACCACTGCGTTTTCGATCACTACGCCGTCGACCTGGTGGAACCACAGGTCCTGGAGGAACACATCACCCACGGCCGTTCATGATCGCGGTTGTGGTGACCCTCCGTGGCCCCGGCACGGAAAGTGATCCAGAACCAGTGTTCGGCCGTCGTCGAGACATGATGTGAAAGAGCCCATGACCAGCGGATGAAGGTCCTGTGGCCCTCGTCTGTCGGCCCTTGGACTCATATCGCGACGCGTTGCCACAGGGGCCGGTCCCCTGGATGATCGGCTGTCAGGGTCCCTCCGCTGTCCAGATCCCCCGGAGCCGACGGCGCCTGGCGCGGCTCACCTGCAGCTTGAGCCGCGCTCTGCGCCTCACATCCAAAGTGGCCGGGCCGTACCCCCTTGCTCACACAGCCGCTACGAGCGGGACGCTTCCGGACCCCGACAGCACCTCCTATCCGGCGTGTGAGCCTGACAAGGCCTTCTTGGACTGCTGCCGGACCGCCTCAGTCGAAGCACAGGCCGGGAGCCCAGACTTCCCCGCTCGGCCAGCCAGCTCAGTCCGCGGTGACCGAACAGTCCTCGGCGTGCCCGGTGGCTCCTGCCCGTGCGCAACGACTTCGCCCCGGCGTGTCCACAACATCGCCGCAAGCAGCCGCTCCCATCCGCAGCCGTCACGGTGCAGAGTGTCTGAGCGAAGCACACCCTTGGCCAGGGAGCCCTGAAACCGCCTCATTGTGTCGGACGAGGTGACATGCCTGGCACCGACCCACCCCAGTCGGGGATGCGGCTGCCGAGAGCCGGCAGGCGACCGTACGCCTAGGCACGTCAACGGGAGGGATCCTTCGCGGCAAGGGGCACGGTGACCTCGCGACCGAGCGAGGTTTCGCGGACGCAGAACTCAGCCGCCAACTTTTCATAGGCGGTGGCCACGTCGCTGTAGTAGCGGGCTTGCCGCTCCACTGTCGGACGCTGCGGCGGGGCCAGGGCCTTGGCGGCCGTCAGGGCGCGGCTGGGGTCGCCTGCGGAGTTCTCGGCCGAGACCAGGTGGAGTTGGATGGTGGCGGGGGAGAAGCCGCCGCCGTGGTGGCGGAGCCGGGTGGTGCCGCGCCGGGCAGTGGCGATGGCCACGACCTCGCCGGTCAGCTCCCGCATCCCGTCGGCGTCGCCAGCGCCAGCGGCGGGCGGCGGACTGGACGAGGAGGCCGCGTTGGGCCGCGCCAACGGCCCGGCTCCGGCCGTGCCCGGAGATGCTTCGGCCCGCACGATCTGCCGAGCGGCATGATCCCGTACACGAACGTGGAACGGTAGGTTGTGGCGATGACCGGTGACTGGCGGACGGATCGGATCGGGACCGCGCTCAGGGGCGAGAACCCCACCGTGCTGCGACGGTTGACGGCGGGATTCGCGGCGATCGGGGATGCAGCGGTTGTCGGATCTGCCGAGGGCGAAGGCTCGGTCCGCAGCACGACGTGCTGTGGGAGGCCATCGGCAGCGAACTGGACCGGGACGTTCCAGGCCCCGTCGGCGGCACCGCGGTCGCCCCCTTTCGGTGAGACGGCCGCGGTGACGAGGTGTGGGCGCCGTTACGGGGTGTCCGGGACGAGCCGGTACCGGCCGCCGCGGCGCGTGCCGAAGGACACGACACCCCGCTCGGGGCGGTCCACGTCGGCGCCCTCGACGCGCACCGGGTGCGGGGTGCGGATCCGTACGGGATTGCCGAGCAGCGAGCGCACCTCCGCGCGGGTGATCCCCTCCGCCGTCCACTCCAGGTCGATCTCGAAGCCGCCGCGCGCCCGCAGTCCCCGGAAGGATCCGGTGGGCCAGGCCTCGGGCAGGGCGGGCAGCAGCTCGATCTCGCCGGCGTGGCTCTGCAACAGCATCTCGGTGATGCCGGAGACGCCGCCGAAGTTGCCGTCGATCTGGAAGGGCGGGTGCAGGTCGAAGAGGTTGGGCGCGGTGCGCGCCGGGGTGAGCAGGTCCGCCAGGTGCTGGTAGGCGCGCGCCGGGTCCAGCAGCCGGGCCCACATGTTGATCTTCCAGGCGAGGGACCAGCCCTGTCCCGCGGCACCGCGCAGCTCCAGGCTCTTCTTGGCGGCCGCGGCGAGTTCCGGCGTGCCCCTCGGGGTGATCTGCGCGCTCGGGAACACCCCGTACAGGTGGGACACGTGGCGGCTTCTGACCAGGGCCGCCTCCTCCCAGTCCACCAGCCACTCCTGGATCTGGCCCAGGTAGCCGACGCGGGTGGGAGCGAGCCGGTCGCGGACCTCGGTGACTCGTTCGACGAGCCGGGGGTCGTGGTCCAGCACCTTGGCGGCCTGCCGGTAGGCGTCGAAGAGGTCCCGCAGCAGTTGCATGTCCATGGTGGGGCCGGCGCAGATGCTGACACTCTCGCCCTCGTCCTGGTGGTGGGTGACCTCCGGCGACTGCGAGGGGTTGGTGACCAGCCAACCGGTCTCCGCATCCACCTGCAGGGTGTCGAGGAAGAACTCCACCGCGCCCTTCATCACCGGGTAGTTGCGGCTCAGGGCGCCCGTGTCACCGGTGAACTGGAAGTGGTCCCACAGCATCACGCACAGCCAGGCGCCACCGGTCGGCCACATGCCGTACTGGGCGGCGTCCACCGGTGCCGTGCCGCGCCAGCCGTCGGTGTTGTGGTGCAGTACCCAGCCGGGGGCGTCGTAGAGGGCCTTGGCGGTGCGGGTGCCGGACTCGGCCAGTTCGTGCACCATCCGCACGGCCGGGTCCCAGCACTCGGCGAGGTTGCCGGGTCCTGCGGGCCAGTAGTTCATCTCGAAGTTGATGTTGACGGTGTACTTGGACTCCCAGGCCGGGTTCAGGCCGTCGTTCCACAGGCCCTGGAGGTTGGCGGGCTGTCCGGGCGATCGGGAGCAGGAGGCGAGCAGGTAGCGGCCGTATTGGAAGTAGAGCGCGGCCAGTTGGGGATCCTTGCCGTCGGCGAACAGCGGGATGCGTTCGTCGGTGGGCAGACCGGCCCGTTCCGAGGGGCCCAGGTCGATGGCGACCCTGCCGAACAGGCGCCGGTGGTCGGCCACGTGCCGGGCACGCAGGTGTGCGTACGCCTTCCTCGCGGCCGGTGCCAGGTGGTTGCGGGCGCGGGAGGCGGGGTCGGCGCCGACGTCGAGGTAGTTGCGGTAGCTGGTCGCCATGGAGATCACGAGGGTGACGCCGTCGGCGCCCTCGACAGTGAGTGTTCCGCCGTCGGTGCGCACCCGGCCGCCCTCGGCCTCGGCGCGCGCCAGAGCCCTGAAGCGCACCGAGCCGGGCAGGCCGTACCAGTCGCCGCTGACACCGTCGAGGGCGATGGTGTGCGCGTCCACGGCCGAGTCGCCGGAACGCTGCGGGCTGGTGAAGCGGGCGGAGAAGCCGACGGTGCCCGGGGTGTCCGTGGTCATCCGGACGACGAGGACCTGGTCGGGTGCGCTGGCGAAGACCTCCCGGACATGGCGTACGCCACCGCGTGTGTAGGTGGTGCGGGCGACGGCGGTCTCCAGGTCCAGCTCGCGTTCGTAGTCGCTCACCTCGCCCTGGCCCGCGAGGGTGAGTTCGAGGTCGCCGAGCACCTGGTACGCGGCCTGCTCCGAGGGGCTGCCCAGGAACTCGGCGTCGATCAGCCGCTGTGCCTGGTTCCACTTCTCCTCGACCACGAGGCGGCGGATCTCCGCCAGGTGCTTCACGGCGTCGGGACGGGCGTAGTCGTTGGGGCCGCCGGCCCACAGGCTGTCCTCGTTGAGTTGGAGCCGTTCGGTGTCGGTGCCGCCGAAGACCATGGCGCCGAGCCGGCCGTTGCCGACCGGCAGGGCCTCCAGCCACTCCGCCGCCGGGGCGCGGTACCACAGCCGCATCGGGTCGGCGGCGTGGTCTCCTCCCCGCGCCGCCGCCGCGCTGGTGTCCGCCGCCTCCTGCGCGGCCTGTGCGGGAGCGGCGCTCAGCGCGGTCGCCGCCGCGGAGGCTCCGGCCGCGGCCAGGACGTTTCGTCGGGACAACTCGGGCATGGCAATGCCTCCAGGTATGTGTTGAGGGCGGTGCGGGTGCCTGTGCTCTCGGCACGGGCGGGCTCGGGCCCGCGCCCACCGCACCCCGGGCAGCGGCAGTGCGGCACGCTGCCCGGGGGTGCTCGTCGGACACGACCGCTCAGCGACCGCTCACTGGGTGTCCCCGTCGGGCAGCGGGTAGGGGAAGCCGGCGGTGACGCCGATCTTGTCGTACTCCATCCTGGAGGTGTCGTACCCGTCCTCCCAGTTGGCGTTCTTCACGTCGTTGCACCGGTAGCTCTGGTAGGACTGGTCGGTGGTCCTGCCGACCTCGATGTCCTCGAAGGTGAAGCCGCAGCCGCCGGCGTCCATGTGGATGCCCCGGGTGCCGCTGTCGGGCATCGACTCGTCCGGGATCACATCGCCGACGACCATCTGGCGCACGTGGTTGTCCATCGGGTACGGCTCGACGTTGTTGACGCCGTAGGTGTAGAAGGCGCCCATGTCGCCGCTGTCCAGGCCGGCTTCGTCGATCCGCAGGTACTCGAAGGTGTTCCCACGGGCGTAGTTGTCCTTGAGGGCCACTTCCGGTCGGACCTCCAGGCTGATGCCGTAGCGGGCGCTGTGCTTGACGTGGCTGTGGCTGACCGTGTTGTGCCCGGTGTTCATCAGCTCGATACCGGAGGCGTCGCCGGGGTTCAGTTCACCGTAGTGGGTGATGTAGTTGTTGGTCAGCAGGTGGCCGTTCGAGGTGTTTCCCTCTCCCGGGTAGGGGCCCTCCACCTTGATTCCGTCGGCGCCGATG
Organism: Streptomyces sp. NPDC004629; assembly: GCF_042873595.1. Classification (NCBI taxonomy): domain Bacteria; kingdom Bacillati; phylum Actinomycetota; class Actinomycetes; order Kitasatosporales; family Streptomycetaceae; genus Streptomyces; species Streptomyces sp. NPDC004629. Next base: position 6,549 of record NZ_JBIALO010000051.1, read on the forward strand.
TTCTCCAGCAGACTGTCGCGGACCGTCAGTCGGTCGTTGGCGGCGAGTGCGTAGACGGCGTGGTAGCCCGTGTCGGAGATCTTCAGCCGGGACAGGGTGATGTCCTTGCTGTTGGTGACGGTGACGGCTCCGAACCGGTTGCGCGGCATCTCGATCTGCCGGTCGTACTCCGGGTACTTGTGCACCTCGCCGGAGTCGCCGTCGCTGATCCACCCATTGCGGTACCAGTCGACGAAGTCGGTGTACTGCAGGGCGAGTCCGTCCAGGGTGATGTCCTGCGCCCGCCGGTCGGGGTCGGTGCCGGCCAGCTCGAACAAGGTCTTGACCGTGGGACGCAGCACGGTGACGTCGTTGATGTCGCCGCGGGGCTTGTAGTACAGCTGGCCCTTCTTGAAGTCCAGGTAGTACTCGCCCGCCTGGTCCAGGAAGTCGAGCGAGTTCTGGAGGAAGTAGCGCGAGCCGCCGCCGGAGTTGTTGAGCGCGTACCGGGTCCAGTACTTGAGCGTCATCTGGTTCTTGGCGGGGTTCCAGTCCCGGATCGGGACCGTATCGGTGAACCAGCTCCAGCTGCCGCCGGACCAGACCACCGCCTGGGCGTTGCTGAGGTCCCACTTGGCGTCCCAGTCACCGGGGTTGGAGTACAGCCACTGGTGGACGGCCTCCTTCTCCGGCTCCGGCAGGGTGGACGTGAGGTACGGGGCCCACTCGTCGTCGGACTTGCGGTTGGGGTAGCGGGCGGTGGTGGCGCGCGTGCCGTCCTCGAAGAGGGTGTAGAAGGGGTTCTCAGTGCCGACGTCGGCACGGTAGATGCCGTCCTTGTACTCCTCCCAGCCGGTCACCGGCTCGGCACCCATCACCCGGGCCTTGCCGGGGCCGTCGTAGGAGCGGTAGACGACCTGGTGGCCGCCCGTGCCCGAGTCGCGGTCGTCGAGTTCGACGGTCCGGCTCACCGGATAGTCGCCGGCGCGCAGGTTGACGTGGATGTCGCAGCGCATCGTGCCGGGCCGGTTGAGGCCCTTGTCGCGGATGTGGTCGCGCGCCTTCTCGATGGTCTTGAAGGGATGGCTCCTGGTGCCCTTGGCCTTGTCGTTCCCGTCGGGGGACACAAACAGCTCGGTGGCCTTGCAGCCGGCGGCCTGGGCGCTCGCGTCGGGCGTGTCCAAGGTGGCGCCGCCGACCAGCAGGGCGCCGGCCGCGAGCAGCAGGGGGAGTCTTCTGGTCCTTCGTCGTACGGGTCGTACCTGGGTGGTTGGCACGAGGTCTCCTTGCCGCGTGGAGTGCGTGATGTCGTTGTCCGGATCTGCGTGGACCGGCCGGTGTGTTCCGTGCCGTCACGGGCGCTGTGCCGCGCGGGCTCGTGTTCCTGGTGCGGGACGTCGGCGCCGTCCGGGGCGTCGCGTCGGCCGCCGATGGACCCGGGGCCCGGAGGGGACGGGGCCCGCCCCTCTCGGGGTGCTCGTTCCGGAGGAGCACACGCACGGCATCGCGTACACGATTAGTGGGTCACTGATCGAGCAACGATAGTTAATATGTTCGTGCCGTGGTGTCGTCAATACGCATGGCTGACCCTGAAATTGATGACCTGAGAGGCGACGAACTCGCGGCCCGCGAGTCATAAGTTCACGCATCCCAGGAAGCGCGGTGCCATGACCGATCCCGACCTGCCGGCATTTCCCCAGCTCAGTGCCGAGGACCGGGCGGCCCTTGCGGACCTCGCCCGGCAGCCGCAGGCCGGCCTCCGGCTGCGCGGCCGGATCGTCCTGGCCTGTGCGGAGGGACTGACCAACGCGGAGGTCGCCCAGCGGCTCAGATGCGCTCCGACCACGGTGGCCAAGTGGCGCGGGCGCTATCTGCGGCGGGGCGTCGCCGGTCTGCACGACGCGCCTCGCCCGGGACGGCCCCGCAGCGCCAACCGGCAGGAGGCGGAGGCCCGGGTCGCGGCGGTACTCGAACAGGCCCGTGCCGGTGCCCCGGTGCCCTCGACCCGCTCGCTGTCCGACACGCTGGGTCTGTCGCAGTCCACGATCGCCCGGATCTGGCGGGAACAGCAGGCCAAGCTGCCCGTTGCGCCGGACGCGCGTCCGAGCGGGCCACGCCGGGGGGCGGACGGGGAGGCGGGCCGGACCGAGGGCAGTCCCGTGCCGGGCACGCCCCGCATGCCGCGGCAGTTGCTCTCGGACCACGTGTACACGCTGCTGCGGGACTGGATCGTCAACGGCCGCCTGGCGCCCGGGCAACGCCTGGTCGAGTCGGAGATCGCGCGCAGTTTCGGCACCAGTCAGGCCCCGCCCCGCGAGGCGATCAAACGCCTCGCGTACGAGGGGCTGGTCATCTCCCAACCGCATCGCGGTACTTATGTCGTGCGGGTCTCCGAGCGGCAGGCGCAGGACGTCCGGGACATCCGGGTGATGTTCGAGGAGTACGCGGCCCGCCGGGTGGCCGGCCGACTGGACGCCGAGCACACGCGGCTGCTCACCGAGGACGTGACCCAACTGCGCCGGGCCGCGGCCGAGGACGACATCGGCGCCTTCCGCGACGCCGACATGTCATTTCACCGGCATGTGTGCGAAGCTGCCCGCAACGCGGCGCTGATCCGCCTGTGGCGCATGATCGAGTCCAGCCTGTGGGACCTGCACGTCCTGGGCGACCCGCGTTACGCGGGCAGCTGGGGCGCGATGGCCGAGCACCACGCCGAACTTCTGGACGTCCTGCGCTCCGGTGACCCCGATGTCGCCGGGCCCATGTTCGCCGACCATGCCGCGGGCGAGGCCGCCCGCTACCTTCCCGACCCTCCTGGGCCCGCCGCCGGGCCCGGGCGGTGAAGCGACGCGGGCGGTACGGGCGGCGACCGGCCGACCGAGGTGTCCCGGCTGACGGCCGAGCGCTGGTCGGTGGGCGGGCACTGCGAGTACCCGGTGCGCGTGCGGGCGCCGGCCGATGCGCCGGTCGCCGAGGTCCGGCTCGACCGACTCACCTTCGACGACGCCGCCCAGGACATGCTGCTCCAGTCCGTCACGGACCTGTCGCTGCGTCGTGTGACGGTCAACGGGCGCGTGCAGTAGGAGCACAGGCGGTCAACGGGCGCGCACAGTAGGAGCACAGGCGGCGCTCAGGCCGCCGCGCCCATCCGTCGCACGACGTCCTTGATCAGTGCGGCGAGCGCCGCCACCCGCACGGGTGTGGCCTGGGACTTGAGCAGCGAGGAGCTGACGGCGAAGGGCCGGCCGCCCGGCGGCGGTCCGGGCACGGCCGCCGCGACGCACACGATGCCCTCGGCGGCCTCCTGGTCGTCGACGGCGTGACCGGCCGAGCGCACGTCGCGCACTTCCGCGAGCAGTGCGTCGAGCGTCGTGACCGACCAGGGCGTGCGTGCCTCGAACGGCTCCCGGTCCGCCAGCAGTTCACGCACTTCGGTGTCGTCCAGGCCGGCCAGCATGGCCTTGCCCAGCGCCGTGCAGGTGACCGGCAGCCTGGCCCCCGCCCGGCTGGTGAGGCGCATCAGGACGGTGCCTTCGTGCACCGCCAGGTAGACGACGTCCGTGCCTTCCATGGTGGCCAGTTGGAGCGTCTCCTCCCGGTCGCCGAGGCGGCTCACCTGCTCCCGGAAGCTGCGGACGGGATCGAAGGCGTCGAGGTAGGACTGGGCGAGCCGCAGCAGGCCCGGTCCGAGGGCGAAGCCGCCGTCCACGGCCCGGACCAGTTCCCGTTCGTGCAGGGCCGCGCAGATGTTGACGACGGACGCCCGCGGTATGCCGCCCGCGGCGGTGGCCAGTTGGGCGGGCGACAGCGCACGGCCACGGGCGTCCGCCAGCGCGTCGAGGATCGCGCCCGCCCGCAGCACGGCCGGCGCCGGTGCGGCACTGGCCCATACCGATCCGTCCCGAGTACTCATGGCGCCACACCCTAGTTGTCAGCCTGTTGACAGTAAAGCAGTCCATTGACAACCAGCGGTGCCGTACACCGATACTGGGCCCGCAAGCCCTGGAGCGGCGGCGCCGGCACGGCGCCGATCACGGCGGACACCCGCGTGCACCCGGGATTCGACACCCGTCCCGTCACCGCGACGGCCGCCTTCGCCATCTCCACGACCGGCCGACCGGGACAGACGCGTCCGGCACGACCGGCGGCCACGGCCGGACCCGGCCCTCGACCAAGGAAAGCGGCACATGAAACTCGTACGGCTCGGAGACCCCGGGCGGGAACGCCCCGCCGTCATCGACGACCGGGGCGTCACCCGGGACCTCTCCTCCCTGACCTCCGACATCGACGGCGCCTTCCTCGCCACGGACGGCATAGCCCGCACCCGCCGGGCCCTGGCCGGGGGTGCCCTGCCCGTGCTGGAGGCCGAGGGGCTGCGCTTCGGACCGCCCGTCGACCGGCCCGGCGCGGTGGTCTGCATCGGGCAGAACTACGCGGCGCACGCGGCGGAGTCCGGCAGCGAGCCGCCCACCCGCCCGGTGATCTTCTTCAAGCCCCCGAACACCGTGGTCGGCCCGCACGACGAGGTGGAGATCCCGCGCGGCTCCGCCAAGACGGACTGGGAGGTCGAACTCGCCGTCGTCATCGGCCGGACGGCGCGCTACCTGGACTCCCCCGAGCAGGCCCTGGACCACGTGGCCGGCTACGCCGTCTCCAACGACGTCTCCGAGCGCGACTTCCAGCTGGAGCACTCCGGCGGCCAGTGGTCCAAGGGCAAGTCCTGCGCCACGTTCAACCCGCTCGGCCCCTTCCTGGTGCCGGCCGACGAGGTGCCCGACGTCCAGGACCTGCGGCTGCGGTCCTTCGTGAACGGCGAGCCGCGACAGGACTCCCGCACCGCGGACATGATCTTCTCCGTCGCGCAGATCGTGTACGACCTGAGCCAGTACCTCGTGCTGGATCCGGGTGACGTCATCAACACCGGTACCCCGGAGGGCGTCGCCCTGTCCGGCCGCTTCCCCTACCTGGAGCCCGGTGACGTGATGGAGATCGAGATCGAGGGGCTGGGACGTCAGCGCCAGACACTCGGCGCCGCCTGACCGCCGTCCGGCCCCCACGCGGGTCCCGGCACAACCTCCGGAACCAGTGACCGAGACCTCTTCCCAGTCATCACTTGTATGATACGTTACGACCAGATGAGGGCGCGGTTGCGGGACTGATTCCCGACGGCCGCACAACGCCCGTTCCCCTGGCCCGACGGCACGCTCCCCCACCTCCCACGCCCCCTCGGTCTTCCCTGGCGCGGGGTGGGTGGGCCGGCGGGCGGGACGGCGAGGAGAGCACGAAGAGGGGGAGCAGTTGAAGATCACCGGATTCCGGAGCCTGACGACCGTGCACCGCTGGGGGCGTCCCGTCGGAGACGCCAACGGCTTCGTCGCACAGGGCGTCACCGAGGTCCCGGTCCTGCTGGTCGAGACCGACGGCGGCCTCACCGGAGTGGGCCTCGGCGCGCACGGCGACGCCTCGCGGGTCTTCCCCGCACTCGACGGGCAGGATCCACGGGCCGTCACCACGCTCTACGACCGGATGCTGGCCCACACCTTCAAGAGCGGCCACGCCGGCACCGCCTTCGGCACCATCGGCGCCTTCGACATGGCGCTGTGGGACCTCAAGGCGAAGATGGCCGGCGAGCCGCTGTGGCGCACCCTCGGCGCGGCGGACCGATTCGTGCCCGGTTACGCGTCCGGCCTCGACATCGCGCTGGACGAGGAGGAGTTGGTCGCGCTGTACTCCGGCTGGGCCGCACGCGGCTTCACCGGCGCCAAGCTCAAGGGCGGCCTGGACACCGAACGCGACATCGCCAGGCTGCGCGCGGTCGCCGCAGTGCTGGGCGCCAACACCCGCTCCCCCGCACTGATGCTCGACGTCAACGAGTCCTGGGGCAGGCACCAGGCCGTACGGCTGCTCGCCCGGATCGAGGACCGCGTCGAACTCGCCTGGATCGAGGAGCCGGTGCGCCGCTGGGACGCGAGGGGACACCGGGCCGTGGGCCGGGCCGCCCGTACCGCCGTCGCCAGTGGCGAGAACCTGACGGGCCTGGAGCAGTTCCGCCCCCTGCTGGCGGCCGACGCGCTCCAGGTCGTGCAGACCGCCGGCGTCTGGGGCATCACCCACTTCCTGCGGGTCGCGACCCTCGCCCACGGCCACGACCTCCCGGTCAGCCCGGTCGGCTACCACGCCAACCCCTTGGCGCACGCGGCCGCCGCCACTCCCAACCACCTGGTCACCGAGGTGCAGGACACCGGCACACCGGCCGGGCTGACCGTGGACCAGGCGATCGAGGACGGCGGCATCGTCCTCGGCGACGCGCCGGGACTCGGCATCACGGTCGACGAGAGCGCACTCGCCGCCCCGGAGGAGAACGCCGGCTGGGCCCGCCCCGACGGTCCCCATGTGCGCCCCCGCGACGCCGGTCTGCGGCTGGTGCCCGAGCCCGGTCCCCCGGGTCCGGCCCCCCGCACCCCCGCGGGCACCGCCTCGCCCGCCGTTCCCGGCCCCGTCCACCGTCTCGCGCGCGGTGAGCACACCGAGACGGAGAGCACGCCGTGACGCGACCACGTGCCGTCTTCGCCATGAACCCCCGACTGGTCCACGCCGTCTTCGACGAGGACGCCCTGGCCCGGCTGCGCCGCGCTGCCGACATCGACACCTCACTGGTCCTGTGCGAACTGGACTCCGCCCGTTCCCGCGACGCGCTGGCCGGTGCCGAGATCCTCGTCGCGGGCTGGGACGCGCCCCTCGTACGGGCCGAGCACCTGGCCCGCGCCGAGCGGCTGCGGGCCGTGGTCTACGCGGGCGGGGTCGCCGCGTCCTGCCTGGAGGACCCGGCCGCCTTCGCCACCCGCGGCGTGGTCGCGGCCAACGCCCGCGCCGCCAACTCCGGGCCCGTGGCCGAGTACACCCTCGCCATGATCCTGCTCGCCAACAAGCGCGTCATCGCCGAGGAGCGCCGCTACCGCGCCTCGCGGACCCTGCCCGACCACTTCGGCGCGTACGCCGGACGCGGCAACTACCGGCAGACGGTGGGCATCGTGGGTGCCTCCACCGTGGGCCGGGCGGTGCTCGCCCTGTTGCGCCCCTTCGACCTGGACGTCCTGCTGTACGACCCGACGCTCACGGAAGAACAGGCGGCCGCCCTCGGTGCGCGCCTGGTGCCGCTCGACGAACTGATGGCGTCCAGCCGGGTGGTGTCCCTGCACCAGCCGCTGACTCCCGCGACCCGCGGGCAGATCGACGCGGAACGGCTGGCGCTGATGCCGGACGGGGCGACGCTCGTCAACACCGCGCGCGGTGCCGTCGTCGACCAGGACGCCCTGCTCGCCGAGGTGCGCACCGGCCGCATCGACGCCGTCCTCGACGTCACCGATCCGGAGCCGCCCGACCCCGGCAGCAAGCTGTGGACGCTGGACAACGTCGTGCTCACCCCGCACCTGGCGGGTTCGCTCGGCGGGGAGCTGCACCGCATCGGTGACGCTGTCGCCGCCGAGGTGGAGCGGTTCGCGGCGGGCCGGCCCTTCGCCCACCCGGAGGACCTCGCGGCCTCCGCGCGTACGAGGGTGCGGTGAGACCGATGCGTTCCCGTACCCTCGCCCGCGGTCCGGAGCTGACCGAACTCGGTCTGGGAGCCGCCCAGTTGGGGAATCTGGCCCGGGAGACCAGCGATACGGACGCCCGGGGTGCCGTCGACGCGGCCTGGGACAGTGGCGTCCGCTACTTCGACACCGCCCCGCACTACGGACTCGGGCTGTCGGAACGCCGCCTCGGCGCCGCCCTCGCCCGGCGTCCGCGGGCCGAGTACACCGTGTCCACCAAGGTGGGCCGGCTGCTGGTGCCCAGCCCCGGGACCGCGCACCGGCGGGACGACGGCGGCTTCGCGGTGCCCGCCGCCTTCCGGCGCGACTGGGACTTCTCCAGGGACGGCATCCTGCGCTCCCTGGAGGGCAGCCTGACCCGGCTCGGGCTCGACCACGTCGACATCGTCTATCTGCACGATCCCGACGACCACTGGCACCAGGCCTCCACCACCGGCGTCGACACCCTCGTCGAACTGCGCGACCAGGGGGTGGTGAAGGCGGTGGGCGTGGGCATGAACCAGGCCGCGATGCTGACCGAGTTCGTCCGCCGCTCGGACGTCGACCTGGTCATGGTGGCCGGGCGTCACACCCTGCTCGACCAGTCCGCGCGGGCCGAGTTGCTGCCGCTCGCCCAGGAGCGCGGGGTCGGCGTCGTCGCCGCCGCCGTCTACAACTCCGGCCTGCTGGCGGCCGGCCGTCCGCCGGCCGACGCCACCTACGACTACCTGCCCGCGCCCCACGAGCTGATCGCCCGGGCCGGCGCACTCGCGGACGTCTGCGAGCGACACGGCGTCACTCTGCCCGAGGCCGCGATCGCCTACCCGCTGCGGCACCCGGCGGTCGTGTCGGTGGTGCTCGGGGCCCGCGACGCGCGGCAGTCCCGTGCGAACGCGGGGCGGCTCGCGGCCCGCGTACCCGACGCGCTCTGGGCGGAGCTGGCGGACCTCGGCCTGGTCCCGCACGTCCCCGGCGCACCGTCCGCGCCGTCCGCCGCGAGGGAGCGGTCATGACGGTCGTCGACGCCCATCTGCACGTCTGGGATCCCGGTCGGGCCGCCTACGACTGGCTGGGGCCCGCGATGTCGCCCGTCGACCGCGCCATGCGGTTCCGCGACGCCCGTCCGGCCCTGCGCACGGCCCAGGTCACCGCGGCCGTCCTCGTCCAGGCGGCCGACAACGACGCGGACACCGACCTCATGCTGGCGACCGCCGCCACGAACCCGGAGGTCGTCGGCGTCGTCGCCTGGGTCCCGCTGGACGACCCGGACCGGGCCCGGGCCCGCCTCGCCGTGCTCCGCCGCGACCCGCACACGGTGGGCGTACGCACGCTGCTCCACGAGCGGTCCGACCAGGACTGGATCCTTGGCCCCGACGCCGGCGCGGGCCTCGCGCTGCTCGCCGAGGCCGGCCTCACCTTCGACTACTCGACCTCCTCGCCCGCCGCGCTGCGCCACCTGCCCGAGCTGGCGGCCCGGCACCCCACCCTGCGCCTGGTCGTCGACCACCTCGGCAAGCCGCCCGTCGGCGGCGGCCGCGAGGACCGGGCCGAGTGGCACCGGCTGATCGCCGCCGCCGCGCAGCACCCTCGCGTCCACGCCAAGGTGTCCGGGCTCTACTCGGCCTCGGGCGCACTCGACGCGTGGACCACCGACGAGGTGCGGCCGTTCGTCGAGGACGCGCTGGAGCTGTTCGGGCCCGAGCGGCTGATGTACGGCGGCGACTGGCCGATCTCTGTGCTGGCCGGGGGCTACGCGCGCACCTGGGAGGCCGTGTGTGAACTCCTCGCCCCGCTGGCCCCCGACGACCGCGCCGCCGTGCTCGGCGGCACCGCCGCCCGCTTCTACCGCCTCGACCCCGCCCTGCTGGACGCCGCGCACGGCGCGGCCGTGTGATCCGCTCCGGAAGGAACGCCATGGAACACCAGACCACCACTCCGGACACGGCCGCGCTGGCCGGCTGGCTGCACAGCTGGGTGACGGACGAAGGGGCGATCAACGGCTTCCACAACCACAGCGTGTGGGGCACCAACCCTGCCACCTTCCTGGACTTCACCAGTGGGCACACCACGTTCGCCGGTCCGGCCGTCGGCGCCTGGGCCCAGGCCCTGGCCGCGCGGCCGGACGAGCGGGGCGTCGCCCTGCTGCGCCGGCTGCTGCGCCACCAGTGCGCCGAGGTGCAGCCCGACGGGCAGTACCGGCACATCGGCTTCCAGGTCGGCGAGTCGGCGACCAGCGGCCTCATCCACAACGCCGTCGGCAGCCTCGGCATGCTGCTCGCCGTGCGCCACGCCGGTCACCTGCTGCCGGCCGAGGAGGTCGCCGCCGTACTGGCCGCCGTACGGCGCAACCTGGACGCCTGCGAGGTCTACGGCGGCGGGCGCCCGGGCGAGGACGGCACCTGCAACCAGGAGTACGCCCGGGTCTGGGTCAAGCAGCTCTACACGGAGCTGAGCGACGACAAGACCTACGCCGACGAGATCGCCGAGGATCTGGCGGAGTTGATCCGGCTCTTCCACCACCGTGGAGTGCCCGACGCGGAGAGCGCCGGCACGTTCCGCACCGTACGCGACCGCACCGAGGGCGGCATCCTGGAGCCCGCCGAGTACTACGGGCTCATGATCGTGCCCCTGGTGCTCGGGTACCGCGCCCAGGGCGATCCGGAACTGCTCGCCGAGGCACGGCGGTTGTGCCGGCATGTGACCCGTTCGGCGTGGACCGACGAGACGGGCGCCACCCGCTACCACCGCTACTGGTACGTCCAGGGCGAGCGCGCCCTGAAGACGGACACGCCGATGCTGATCGCCGGCATGGGGCTGACCCTGTACGGCATCCACGAGGTACTGACCGAGGGCCCGGACGCCGAGCTGGAGGCGTTCACGCGTGCCTGCCTCGCCACCTACGCCCGCTACCAGACACCGGCCGGCTACTTCGCCTCCGCGAGCGGCTGGCACAACGAGGCCGACATCGCGCCCAGCACCGCCTGGCACGCGCACGACCTGCTGTTCCTGATGGCCCGGTACGGCCCGGACGAGGACTTCTGGGACCGGGTGACCGCGCCGCGCCAACGGCAGTCGGTGCTGGTCAGCGATCGCGCGCACTGGGCCGAGTCCGGCGTCCACTGGTCCGTGCGCAGCCCGCTGACCGCGGGCGACCTGCACCTGTACGGCCGCAAGGACCGGGCCACCTTCGCCCGGGAGTTCTTCGCCTGGACGGACCGCGAGCCGCTGCCCGAGGAACTGCGCTACCCGGACGTCCCCGAGTTCTTCGTCGCCGACGACGGCATCTACCGCGTCGACCGCGGCGAGGCCCCCACCGACATCACGGCCGTCGGCCCCCTGCCCTACCGGGGGCGACTGTGACCACCGAACGACACCGCCGGCTTTCCCCACCGAGGAAAAGAGAGATGACAATGACGTCGACCAACAGAGGGAGCAAGGCGCGCGGTGCCGCGCTTGCCGCCGCGGTTCCGCTGCTTCTCGTCGCGGCCTGCTCGTCGGGCTCCGGCTCGGCGGGGGGCGAGGACGGCGAGATCCGGATGATGGTGAACCTCACCGACAACCTCAACCAGGCCTACTGGGAGAAGCTGGTCAAGCCGTTCGAGGACAAGACCGGCCTGAAGGTGAAGATAGAGGGCCCGACCGGCAAGTCCGTCGCCGAGTCCTTCCCGCAGCAACTGGCCGCAGGCACCGCGCCCGACGTCATCCAGTCGATCTTCCCCGATGACGACACGGCGCCCGAACTGATCGACCTCAGCGGCGAGGCCTGGGCCAAGGGCACGCCGATGTTCGACGAGTACGCCATGGGCGATGCGCACTACGCGGTCGGCGTCGGCACCCAGACCCAGTCGCTGGTCTACTACAACAAGAGCGCCTTCGAGAAGGCCGGGATCAGCAAGCCGCCGACCACGTGGGACGAGCTGACCAAGGACCTCGGCGACCTGAAGAAGGCCGGTTACACGCCGATGCAGACGGCCGGCGACTTCCAGACCGGTCTCCAGCTCCAGCAGATCTACCACCCCACGCTGAACCAGCTGCACCCGAAGTGGCAGACCGCGGTCTTTGACGAGAAGCTCTCGGTCGGTGACGCGTACAAGCCCGCGTTCCAGATGTACGCCGACTGGATCAAGGCCGGCTACATCGACAAGAGCGACGTGGGGCTCAGCCCCTCCCAGGCGGACGCCAACTTCACCGCGGGCAAGGTGGGCCTCTACACCAACGGCAGCTGGTTCGCGGCCACCCTGAACAAGGCCGGGGACCTGCCCTTCGAGGTGGGTGTGTTCTCCCCGCCGGCCGCGGACGGCCAGGCGTACCCGGGTCCGCAGGGCGCCACCATGGCCAACCCCTACATGATCCGCAAGGGCATCGGCGACGAGGACGGCGCCAAGCAGCTGGTGGAGTACCTGGTCACCGACGCCAAGGCCATCGAGGCGCAACTCGGCTCGGACGGAGTGTTCCGCAAGGGTTCCGAGCTGACGCAGTCGAAGGTCGACGCGCAGATCCAGGGCATCCTCGACGACGCCCCGGCATTGGTCGCCGTGGGCGAGGGCCAGGGCAACGTCCGGCTGCCCGTCACCGGCTTCAACCCGAAGTTCACCGAGGTCGCGCAGAGCCTCTACACCGGGGCGGGCCCGGCGGACGCCGCCAAGAGCATCGACCAGTGGGTCGACGAGAACCGCTGACCCATGGAACGGACATCAGTCTCGAAGCCGCGGGGATGGCGCGACCTGGGCGCCCGCGTCAGCATGGTCGTCCCCGCGGTGCTCATCTACGTCGCCCTGCTGGTCGTACCGGTGATCTACGCGATCTACTACAGCTTCACCGAGTACAACGGATTCCCCCATCGCGTCCCCGAGTTCGTCGGTCTGGACAACTACAGGACCATGTTCGAGTCCGACGACATCACAGGCACCATGGTGGTCACCGCCGTAGTGGCCGTGGTGGGCGCGGTCGCGGTCAACCTGGCCGCGCTCGGTCTTGCGCTGCTGCTGCAGCGCACCAACCGGTTCAACACCTTCGGCCGGGTGGTCATGTTCTACCCGCACGTGCTCAGCGCGCTGGTCGTGGGCTTCCTGTGGCAGGCCATCCTCGGCCCGCAGGGCGTGGTCAACACCATGCTGGAGAAGGTCGGCACCGACAGCCTGCCCTTCCTCAGCGATCCCGACTGGGCCCTGTGGTCGATGATCCTCGTCATCGTCTGGTCGCTCTTCGGCGTCCAGCTGACCCTCTACCTGGCGGGTCTGCAAGCGGTGCCGGCGGATCTGCTGGAGGCGGCGCGGATCGACGGCGCGAGCAGGTGGCAGACCTTCCGTGCCGTCACCTGGCCCTCCCTGGCGTCCACCGTGACGGTCGCGGTCATCACCTCGGGCATCTCGCTGCTGAAGACGTACGACGTGGTCGTGTCGCTGACCGGGGGCGGTCCGGCGGGATCCACCAAGACCCTCGCCTACTCGATCCTCGCAGTCTCCTTCCCGCAGCGGGACATCGGCGTCGCCTCGGCCCAGGCCGTGCTGCTGATCGTCGCCGCCGCGGTCCTGGCCATCACAGTCCTCGTCCTGCGCAGGCGCGCCGAGGACGACGCGGAGTCCATCGGATGAAGAAAACACTCACCTCGGCCGCCACCGTCCGGGTCGCGTTCATCTCCTTGGTGTCCCTCGGCATGCTCGTGCCGATGTACCTCCTGGTGGTCAACGCCTTCAAGAGCCAGCAGGAGATCCTCGCCAACCCGTTCTCGCCGAGCTTCGGCACGGCGACGTTCCAGTACCTCGCGGACGCCTGGAACAACCCGGACTTCAGCATCCTGAAGGGCTACGGCGTCACCATCGCGCTGGTGCTCTGCGTGAACGCCCTCGCCATGGCGGTGTGCGCGCCCGCGGCGTACGTGCTGGCCCGCACGCCGAAGCTGATCTCGCGGCTGCTGCTGTTCTTCTTCATCGCGGGCATGTTCATCCCCACCCAGGTCATCCTGGTGCCGGTCATCTTCGTGCTGCGTGCGATCGGTCTGATGGGGACGCTGCCGGGGCTCATTCTGTTCATGACGGCGACCACCATCCCGTTCACGCTGTTCGTGTTCTTCGGCTACATCCGGGTGCTGCCCAGGTCGCTGGACGAGGCCGCGGCCATCGACGGGGCCGGCAGGTACTACACGCTCTGGCGGATCACCCTGCCGTTGATGCGGCCGATCATCGCCACGGTCTTCATCCTCAACTCGCTCAGCGTCTGGAACGACTTCGCCAGCCCGCAGATGATCCTCGGTCCCGGCAGCGGCGTCTACACCGTCACCACGGGTGTGTACGCGGCCGTCGGTCAGTACTCCACGGACTACACCAAGGTGTTCCCGACCCTGCTGCTCGCGGTGATCCCGATCCTGGTGATCTTCATGGTGATGCAGCGGCACATCATGAGCGGGCTCGCGGCGGGGGCGGTCAAGGGCTAGTCCCGCCCGTGCCGGGCCCGCCGCACCGAGAAGTGACCCGTTTCGCGAAGGAGTGACCAGCCATGCCCGCACCCCGCACACCCCGCCGGATCGCGTCCGTGATCCGGCTGCGCCCCGAACACGCCGAGGAGTACCTGGAACTGCACCGTTCGGTGCCCCGGCCGGTGCTGGACACCCTCTCCCGCGCGCACGTCACCAACTACTCCATCTTCCTGCGCGACCACACCCTCTTCGCCTACTTCGAGTACACCGGCGACGACTACGAGGCCGACATGGCCGCCATCGCCGCCGACCCGCAGACCCAGCAGTGGTGGACGCTCACCGACCCCTGCCAGCAGCCCCTGGACTCGGCGCAGCCCGGGGAGCGGTGGGTGACCGGCGAGGAACTCTTCCACCTGGACTGACCACCACCCCATGCGAAGGAACACCGTCATGCCCAACACCCCCTCTCCCCCGTCCCCCGAACTCGACGGTCTCGCGGCCGTCGTCACGGGCGGCGCGTCGGGGATCGGGCTCGCCACCGCCAGGCTCCTGGCCCGCCGCGGCGCCCGGGTCGCCGTCCTCGACCTCGCCCCGGACGCCCTGCCGGCCACCGACCGCGGGACCCTGCTCCCCGTCCGGTGCGACGTCACCGACGACGCTTCGGTACGGGCCGGCGTCGCCCGGGCGGTGGACCTCCTGGGCGGCCTGGCCATCCTGGTGAACAACGCGGGCATCGGCGCCCAGGGGACGGTCGCGGACAACGACGACGCCGAGTGGCGGCATGTTCTGGACGTCAACGTGCTCGGCATCGTGCGGACCACCCGGGCCGCGCTGCCCCACCTGCGTGCCTCCCGTCACGCGGTGGTGGTCAACACCTGCTCGGTCGCGGCGACCGCGGGGCTGCCCCAGCGGGCGCTGTACAGCGCGAGCAAGGGCGCCGTGCAGTCCCTGACCCTCGCCATGGCCGCCGACCACATCCGTGAGGGCATACGGGTGAACTGCGTCAACCCCGGCACGGCGGACACCCCGTGGATAGACCGCCTGCTGTCGAGCGCCGACGACCCGGGGGCCGAGCGCACCGCGCTCAACGCCCGCCAGCCGACCGGGCGTCTGGTGAGCGCCGAGGAGGTCGCCGCGGCCATCGTCTACCTGGCGTCCCCGGCGGCGGCGTCCGTCACCGGCACGGCCCTCGCCGTCGACGGCGGCATGCAGGGTCTGCGGCTGCGCCCCGAGGGCAGCTGACCGAGGCACCGCGCACCAGCCCCGTCCGTGCATCGCACCCTCCCACGTCAGGCACATGAGAACCGACGAAAGGGCACCTCCATGCTGAGAACTCGGCGACGACCGTCGCGGACACTGATGGCCGCGGTCGCCCTGGCGCTGACGGCGGGCGTCGGCGGACCGGCGGCCGGGACCGCCGCCGCGGCCGGCCCCTGGACCGCTCCCGGGAAGCTGACGGTCTACGTCTCCGCCACCGACGGGGACGACGCCAACAGCGGCGGCAAAAAGGACCCGTTCCGGACCATCACGGCGGCCCGGGACGCACTGGCCGGCCACACGTCGGCCAAGGCCCGCGGCACGGTACTGATCCGGGGCGGCACCTACGTCCTCGAAGACACAGTCGAGCTGAAGGGCGCCGCGAACTCCTGGGTCACCTACGCGGCCTACCGGAACGAGAAGGTGACGATCACCGGCTCGCACGAGCTGCCCGCCGAGGGATGGAAGAAGCTCACCGACCTCTCCGCGGAGACCCTCGCCCAGCCGCAGTACTCCTCCCACACCCGTCTGAACACCCCCGGGCTGCGTGCGGGTGGGTCTACGACCTCGGCGCCCAGGGCATCGACCCGGGCACCCTGTACAAGAACGGCTTCAACTGGGTGCAGGACCCCTTCGCTCCCGAGCTGGTCGTCGGCGGTGACACCCAGGTCCTGGCCGAGTACCCCAACGGCAACTCCTGTGCCACGACGGAGACCGACTGTCACCTGTGGGGTACGGGCGACAAGTGGGACGCCGAGGGCCCCCGGGACCTCATGAACGTGGACCTCGGCGCCCGCTTCGGCCTCCAGGACGACTGGAATTCCTCCGGCACGACCCCGCGGGCCCAGTTCGAGGACAAGAAGCAGCAGCTTGAGGACCCGGAGCAGCGCGACACCTGGTCGCCCGAGGAGATGCGGCGTATGACACCGCAGATCTTCACGGCCGGGGGCCGTGCGCTGGCCGAGGACCGCTACAAGAGCTGGGCGCCCGAGGCGGTTCCGACGGTGGACGACCTCGGCACCCGCGGCTTCGGCGAGTACACCGACGTCCCGGTGCAGCTCGACCCGCGGTGGATCGAACACATCGACAACACCAAGGCCGAGACCGAGGGCTGGCTGTCGGGGTACTTCGGCAACAACTACGCCAACGACATGGTGCGGATCCTGTCGTGGAGCGGCGACCGGATCTACACCAAGTACCCGTCGATGTACATTCCGCAGGACGCATGGACCAAGGTCAAGGTTCTCAACGTCCTCTCGGAGATGGACACGGCCGGTGAGTACTACATCGACCGCTACGACGACAACGACGTCCTGTACTACCGGCCCGAGGGCGGGACGATCGAGGGCAAGGACACCACGCTCCAGACCTTCGACAAGAACTTCTTCCTGCTCGACGGGGTGCGGGGCGTGACCCTGCGGGGCCTGGCCATGACCGGGTCGCTGGTCAGCGGCGTGCAGCTCCTCGACGCCGTGGGAACGCTCATCGACGCGGTCGGCATCTCCAACGTGAGCATGGACGCGATCCGCATCGGGCGGACGACCGACACCATCACGAGCATGCCCGACTACGAGACCCTGCGGGGCGGCCACGACAACGTCGTGCAGAACTCCTACCTCCACGACCTCGGCGGCGGCGGGGTCCTGCTCGGCGGCGGCGACCGGGCCACGCTGGAACGGGGGAACAACGTCGCCCGTCACAACGAGATCGCGCGTTTCTCGAAGCTGGCCACCTACACGCCGGCCGGCTATCTGTACGGGGTCGGCAACTCCTTCGAGTACAACTACGTCCACGACGCACCGCACATGGCCGTGCAGATCATGGGCAACGACATGCGGGTCAACCACAACCACTTCTACGACGTGGTGAAGAACGCCGGGGACATGGGGGCGGTCTACGCGGGCCGGGACTTCACGTACCTGGGCAACGAGATCGCGTACAACCACTTCGAGAAGATCGGCGGTTCCAACGACGCGCTGTACATGGACGACGGCGCATCCGGTGTGCGCTTCCACCACAACGTGGTGAACGGCTCGAACTCCGGCGTCAACCTCAACTCCGGGCACAGCAACACCGCGAACGACAACGTGTTCATCGGGGTGAAGCACGTGGGCCACGGCGGCATCTACCACAAGAAGGGCGAGACACGGCTGCCGCTGGACAACAGCTGGGTGCTGCAGAGCAGGTTCAACGCGTTCCTCGACGTCCGTGAGGGCGAGAAATACAGCGCTACGCCCGAGACCGTGGCGGCCTGGCACGAGCACTACACGAGCGGGGAGGCGACGTACTCCGACGGAAGGCCGATCGCGTACCCGCAGGTCGAGCGGTGGTACGTGCCGAGGGTGACCGCGACGGGCCGGGACTGCACGGCGGCCGACTACTCGACGGCGGGCACGAACGGCTGCAGTCGGGCGACGGTCTGGGACGACGCCGACTCGCTCTACGTGCCGTCCGGTGTGGAGATCGACCACGCGGTGGTCGTCGGGGGTGGCTCGGGATTCGTGGAGACAACCGCGGCGTTCACGGAACCTGCGGCGCAGTACAACCTGTCGCGCTGGAGCGACAAGGTCAACACCCGGTCGGTGGAGGCCACTTCGGTGGCGGAGACGGGCCTGGACCTCGACACGCTGAAGTTCTCAGGCTCCGGTGCGGTGGCCGAGGAGTACGGGGCCGCGTGGGTCGCGCAGTGGAACCGGCATGTCAGCGCGGAGGGGATCGGCCGGCCGTGACCTGCTGAGCGCGGCCTGCCGCGCGGCCGAGGGGTCCGTCGGGCGACGGGCCCCTCGGCCGCCTCGTCGTGGCGCCCTACGCGTCCGGCACGTCGGCCGGACGGCGGCGGGCCCACGACGACGTGATGTGCTCGCGCATCGCCTCGGCGGCCGCGTCGCCGTCCCCCGCGAGCACCGCGGCCGCGACCCGGGCGTGCGCCTCGTGCGTAAGCTCGATGTCCTCGCGCGTCGGGTCCCCGCTGTACTGCGGCGAGCGCACGGCCTTGCCCTGGATGCTGGAGACGATGGCCCGTCCGAACGCGTCCTGGGAGGCGCGGTGGATGATCTCGTGGAACTCGATGTCCGCGCGCGAGTAGGCCTCGGGATCGTCGATCAGGCCCGCGAGTTCGTCGAGCTTGGCCGAGAGCGCCGCCTGCTGCTCCTCGTCCATGCGCCCGGCGGCACGGGCGGCCATCGCGCACTCCAGGGTGGTCCTGATCTCGATCAGGTTGTCCAGGTAGACCAGGCGGTCCTTGCGCTGGAACAGCGCGTCGAGGACCAGCGGGTCGAGCAGGCTCCACTGGTCCTGGCCCAGGACTACGGTCCCCCAGCCCTGACGGGTCGCCACCAGTCCCTTCTCGGCGAGCGTCGTCGTCGCCTCCCGGATCACGGTCCGGCTCACCTCGTACTCCTCGCAGAGGTCACCCGCCGACGGCAGCGCCGTGCCCGGCGGGTACTCACCGAGCACGATGGCCGTCGCGAGGCTCTGGACGACGGCCGCAGCGAGCGGCGGCCGGCGTCGTTGAGGGCGGGACACGGCGGTGGTGTCCGCGGATGGCTTGATCATCTGGTCAGAGACTCCCAATGTTCGTGCAGGTTCGCCCGGCCCCCGCTGTCCAATGAGCCAAGGTTAGCCGAAGGTGCTAAGGTCATCACTCGTATCACAAGTTATGACTTGGCCGTGGGACGCGCCGGCCGGGAGCGGGCGCCGCGCGGGCGCCGCGCGCAGACCAAGGAGAAGCGCGATGCGAATCACCGGATACCGGTCCCTTGCCACGGTCCACGAGTGGGGACGACCGGTGGGCGACGTGAACGGCGTCGTCGCCGCCGGCGTCACCGAGGTGCCGGTCCTGCTGCTGGAGACCGACGAGGGCCTCACCGGCGTGGGCCTCGGCGGCCACGCCGACGTGGAGCGGGTCTTCCCCGCGCTGGAGTGCCAGGACCCCCGCGCGGTCACCTCGCTCTACGACAGGATGCTCGCCCACGTCTTCAAGTCCGGGCACGGCGGGCACGTGTTCGGCACGATCGGCGCCCTCGACATGGCGCTGTGGGACCTCAAGGCGAAGATCGCCCAGGAGCCGCTGTGGCGGACGCTGGGCGCCGCCGACCGCTTCGTTCCGGGTTACGCCTCCGGCCTGGACTACGCGCTGACCGACGACGAACTCGTCGCGTTCCACGAGCGGTGGGCGCGGCGCGGATTCACGGGCGCCAAGGTCAAGGGCGGCCTCGACGTGGACCGGGACGTGCGGCGCCTGGCGGCGGTCCGCGACGTGTTCCGGGTCAACAGCGACCGCCCCGCGCTCATGTACGACGTCAACGAGTCCTGGGGACGGCACCAGGCGGTGCGCCTGGCCCGGCAGGTCGAGGAGCGGGTCGAACTCACCTGGATCGAGGAACCGGTCCGGCGCTGGGACGTGGCGGGACACCGCGCGGTCGCGACCGGCATCCGTGCCGCCGTCGCGACCGGGGAGAACCTGACGGGCCTCGAACACTTCCGGCCGCTGCTGGCCGCGGACGCGGTGGGGGTCGTGCAGACCGGCGCCGTGTGGGGCATCACCCACTTCCTGCGCGTCTCCACGCTGGCCTTCGGGCACGGCGTGCCGGTGAGTCCCGTCGGGTACAACGCCAACCCGGTCGCGCACGCGGCGGCCGCCGTGCCCAACCACCTGGTGACCGAGGTGCAGGACCTGTCCTTCCCGGTCGGGCTGCGGGTGGACCAGGAGATCGCCGACGGCGGGATCGTCCTCGGCGACGCCCCGGGCCTGGGTATCGAGGTCGATGAGGAGCGGATCGTCGCGCGGGCCGCGTCGGGCGGGTGGTCCCTCCCGTCCGGACCGCACGTCCGTCCGGCCGACGCCGGTCTCAGACTCGCACCGCAGGCGCGATGAGGACGCGTTGAGGACCGCATTGAGGACGTGCGGAGGGAGCAGGACATGAGGACGCGAAAGGCCCTGGTGGTCCGCGGCGGGTGGGAGGGCCACGACCCGGTCGGCTGCACCGAGGCGGTGTTGCCCGCACTGGAGCGCGCGGGGTTCGAGGTCGAGGTCGCCGAGGACCTGTCGGTGTACGAGGACCCGGGACTGCTCGCCGCCACCGATCTCGTCGTGCACTCGTGGTCGGCGGGCGGGCTGACGGCGGCCCAGGAGGCGACCCTGGTCGACGCGGTCGAGGCCGGCACCGGCTTCGCCGGCTGGCACGGGGGCGTGGTCGCCACGAACGTCGCCAACCCCCGCTATCTGCGGATGGTCGGGGGCCGCTTCCTGTGGCACCCGGACGGCTTCCAGGAGTTCACCGTGCGGATCGCCGCCACGCCGGACCGGGACGGCGAGATCACCGAGGGCATCACGGACTACGACGTCGAGACCGAGCACTACTGGGTGCTCACGGACTCCCTCAACACCGTCCTGGCCACGTCCGTGCTCACCCCGGGCGCGGCCGACCCGTGGGACGGCCCCGTCGAGTTCCCCGTGGTGTGGACGCGACGCTGGGGAGCGGGGCGGGTCTTCGTCTGCACCCTCGGACACCGCGTCGCGGACCTCCGGGTGCCGCAGACGGCGGCGATCGTCGGCCGCGGGCTGGTGTGGGCGGCGCGCGCGTGACGCCCGGGGGTGTCCGGGCCGTCCGGCGCTCTCGCCCAAGCCGCCCCGGTACGCCCCGCGTGTCAGGTGCTCTCGCGCGCGACGACCCGGTACCCGACGTCCCGGTGCGGGACGTCGACCGGGGCACCGCGCATCCGCGTGAGCAGCAGTTCGGCGCTCAACTCCCCGATCCGCGCGCTGGGTACGGCCACCGTGGTCAGCGCCGGGACCAGGTGCCGGGCGAGTTCGAAGTCGCCGAAGCCGGCCAGGGCGAGCGTGCCCGGCACGTCGATGCCGCGCCGTACGCAGGCCTGGAGGGCGCCGGCGGCGAAGACGTCGCTGGAGAACATCACGGCGTCGGAGTCCGGGTGGCGCTCCAGCGCCAGGTCCAGCAGGGCGACACCGGTGTCCATGGTGACCGGCTCGTCACCGGCGTCCACGGTGCGCGGTTCGCTGCCCAGCAGGTCGCGGACGGCGCCGGTGTAGCCGTCGAGGCGTTCCGCGGCCCGGGGGTCGCCCGAGGTGTGCCGGCCGGCGAAGGTGATCCGCCGCCGGCCGCGCTCGACGAGGTGGCCCACCATCGCCGCTGCCGCCGCCGCGTTGGAGAATCCGACCAGCAGGTCCACCGGGTCCTCGGACCAGCCCCAGGTCTCCACCACCGGCACCCCGGCCGCCCCGAGCAACATCAGCGTGCCCGGGGTGTGGCGGGTCCCCACCATGAGCAGTCCGTCCGGCCGCCGGCCCAGGAAGCTGCGCAGCACCTCCTCCTCGTGCTCGGGCCGGTAGTCGGTGGTGCCGACGAAGATCTGGTAGCCGTGGGCCGCCAGTGCCGTGGAGAAGGCGTGCACGGTGTCGGCGAAGACCGACGCGTTGATCTGCGGCACCAGGGCGGCGACGGTGCGGCTGCGGTTCGACGCCAGGTTGCTGGCGGCCAGGTTCGGCACGTAGCCGGTGGCCGTGAGGGCCGCCTGGACCCGCGCGCGTGTCTCGTCGGACACCGACAGGGGGTCGCGGACGACCCGGGAGACCGTCTGGGCCGACACCCCGGCGGCCGCCGCGACGTCGGACAGGGTCACCGAACGGGTCGCGGATCGTTTGCGGGGACGGGGGGGCGGCTGGGTCACGCCGGAAACGATATCGGGCGTCACAGCGCTCCCCGCGCCACCAGCGCCCGCATCAGATCCGCGATGCCGAACGTCCACGGCACGCACGCGTCGCTCGGCCGGATCCGGTTGACGAGCGTGCCGAGCTTCGGCGTGGCGATGGCGACCAGGTCGCCGTCGTGATGCGTGAACCCCTGTCCGGGCGCGTCGCGGTCCTCCACGG
This sequence comes from Streptomyces sp. NPDC004629, assembly GCF_042873595.1. NCBI lineage: Bacteria > Bacillati > Actinomycetota > Actinomycetes > Kitasatosporales > Streptomycetaceae > Streptomyces > Streptomyces sp. NPDC004629. The sequence goes on from NZ_JBIALO010000051.1 coordinate 28,663, forward strand.
GCGCGAACATCGTGCCGAGGTAGAGCACGGCGCCGTCGGGGTACTGGTGGTGCGGGCCCAGCAACTGCGCCACGAGGTCCAGGGGGTCGCGGCTGATGGCGGCCATCGAGGACTCGGCGTCCAGCCGGTACCCGTCGGCGCCCTCGACGGTCAGGGTCACCGTGGCCCGCCGTACGTCGTCGATGCGGAAGCCCGGCTCGAACAGTCGCAGGAACGGGCCGAGGGCGGCCGAGGCGTTGTTGTCCTTGGCCTGGGGCAGCAGCAGCGCGGAACGGCCCTCCACGTCACGGAGGTTGACGTCGTTGCCGAGTGTCGCGCCGACCACGGCCCCGGTGGAGGAGACGGCCAGCACCACCTCCGGCTCCGGGTTGTTCCAGCGCGAGCCGGCGTGCACCCCGGCGTCGGCGCCGCTGCCCACGGCGGCCAGCACGGGTGCCTTGGTGAAGATCTCGGCGTCGGGGCCGATGCCGACCTCCAGGTACTGGCTCCACGCCCCCTGCGCGACCAGGATCTCCTTGAGCGCGGCGGCCTCGTGCGAGCCGGGCCGCAGGGAAGCGATGTCGTCGCCGACGAGCCGGCGGATCCGTTCCCGGGCCTCGGCGGCACCGGCGGCGTCACCGCGGACGCGTTCCTCGATCACCCGCTCCAGCATCGAGACCACGAAGGTGACTCCGGCGGCCTTCACGGCCTGCAGGTCCACCGGCGCGAGCAGCCACGGCCGGCGCGGGTCCCGGCCGTCGACGGGTGTGTTGGCCAGTACCTCGTCGAGTCCGGCGATCCGCTCGCCGCGGGCGGCACGCAGGCGTGCGGCGGGGTCCGGCGTCTCGCACAGGTCGCGCACGGTCGGGAAGGCCGCGGTGACGTCGTGCAGGCCGTCCTCGCGGACCGCCACGACGGACGGCCCGAGCCCGGGACGCCAGACCCGGCCCACGAGCGCGCCCGCGGTGCCGTCGGCGGGCAGGGTGGTCTCGGCGTCCGGCCACTGGTTCATCGGGTTCCTTTCGTGGCTGCCCCGGCCTCCTCCAGGAGGGAGCGATGCGGTCCGGGCAGGGGCGTTGACACTGCGAGCGACGCCCGCTTAGCGTGCATGTTAGCGCTACCGATAGCGCTAACAACAGGGTCTGGGGCGGTGATCGCCGCGCACACGGACGCGGCGGCGTCGCACGACGGCCCGCGCTTCCTCTCCTCCGGTCCCCTCCCGCCTCGACCGGCGCCCCCGCCCGCGCCGGTGCCGCCCGCCGCCTGACAACTTACGGAGCCCCATGACCTCGCGCGACAAACCCGGCGTCCTGGCCGGGTACCGGGTCCTCGACTGTTCCATCGCCATGGCCGGCCCGTTCGCCGCCCAGCGCCTCGGCGACCTCGGCGCCGACGTCGTCAAGGTCGAACCGGTCACCGGGGAGTGGCAGCGCCACGCCGCGGCCGGCGGGGCGGCGGGCAACCGGATCAACGTCTCCTTCCTCTCCATGAACCGCAACAAGCGATCCCTCGCCGTCGACCTCAAGGACCCGGCGGGCAAGGAGGTCCTGCGCCGCCTCGTCGCGGGCGCCGACGTCTTCCTCCAGAACTACCGGCCCGGCGTCGCCGACCGGCTCGGCGTCGACTACGCCGCCCTGGCCGCGATCAACCCCTCCCTCGTCTACGTCTCCATCTCCGGGTACGGCGAGGACGGCCCCTACGCCCAGCGCCCGGGCCAGGACCTGCTGCTCCAGGCGATGTCGGGGGCCATGCTGTCCAGCGGCCGCTCGGGCGAGGCACCGCGGGCGGCGGGCCAGTACCTCGTCGACGCCGTCACCGCCTCCACCGCGTTCGAGGGTGTGCTCGCCGCGCTGCTGCACCGCGAACGCACCGGCGAGGGCCAGCTGGTGACGGTGAACATGCTCGACGCCGTCACCACCCTCCAGATGCAGGAACTCTCGGTCCACACCGTCGGCGGGCTGCCCCAGACCCGCTCCGCCGAGCCGCACGCCCACGTCTACATCCGCTCGCCCTACGGCGCCTTCCAGACCTCCGACGGCTATCTCGTCCTCGCCTTCCCCCCGTTGAAGAAGCTCGGCGAGATCCTCGGCGAGGACACCTTCCGGTCCATGGAGGACGAGGAGCACGGCTGGACACACCGGGACGAGATCTTCGCCCGAACCGCCGCCCGGCTGCTGACCCGGCCCTCGCGGCACTGGCTCGACGCCTTCGCCGCCGCCGGCATCTGGGCGGGCCCCGTCTACGGCTACGCCGACCTCGTCCAGGACCCGCAGATCCGCCACAACGGCACCTTCGTCACCTACGACCATCCCACCGAGGGCCGCGTGACCGTGCCCGGCTTCCCCTACAAGTTCTCCGCCACCCCGCCCCGCATCGACCGCGGCGCCCCGCTCGTCGGGGAGCACACCCGCGAGGTACTGACCGAAGCGGGCCTCGGACAAGGGGAGATCGAGGAACTGTTCGCCACCGGCGCTGTGGCGGAGACGACCTCATGACGCAGCCCCGACCGACGCACACCGGACCCGCGTACACCGGACCTGCGTACACCGGACCTGCGTACACCGGACCTGCGTACACCGGACCTGCGTACACCGGACTGACGTGGGACCACCCCCGCGGGTACGACGCCCTCGCCGCATCCGCGGGTGGCCTCGTCCACTGGGACGTACAGCCGCTGGAGGGCTTCGAGTCCCACCCGATCGACGAGTTGTGCGCCCGCTACGACCTCGTCGTCCTCGACCACCCCCACCTCGGCGAGGCTCTGAACACCGGGTGCCTGCGGCCGCTCGACGACCTGTTCACCCCGGAGGAACTGGCCCGCTGGGGCGCCGACTCCATCGGCCCCACCATGCGGTCGTACGCCATGGACGGCCGTCAGTGGGCGCTGCCGCTGGACGCCGCCACCCAGGTCGCGGCCACCCGGACCGACCTCGTCGGCGCGGCGCCCCGCAGCTGGGACGAGGTCCGCGGCCTGGCCCGCCGGGCCCCCGTGGCCCTGTCCCTCGCCGGGCCGCACGCCTTCCTCACCTTCGCCTCCGTCGCGGTCGCCATGGGAGAGGAGCCGGCCACCGACCCCGACGAACTGATCGGCGACGACACGGGGCTCGCGGTCCTCGACCTGATGGCCGCCCTCGACGCCCTCGCCCCACCCGAAACCCGCACACTCAACCCGATCGGGCTGCTGGAACTCATGGCCGCCACGGACCGGCTGGCACACTGCCCGCTGGTGTACGGCTACGTCACCTACGCCGACCGCCTGACCTTCACCGACGCCCCCAGCGTGACGGCGGGCGGGCGCCCGGGCTCCACGCTCGGCGGCACGGGAATCGCGCTCAGCGCCCGCTGCACGCCGTCCCCCGAACTCCTCGCCCATGTGCGGTGGCTGATGTCCCCCGAGGCACAGGGCAACTTCCTGCCCCGGCACAGCGGACAGCCAAGCGCCCGCACCGCCTGGACCTCCCCCGACACCGTCGCCGCCGACTTCTACCGACGCACCGCCGCCACCTGCGAGCAGGCCTGGGTGCGCCCCCGGCATGCCGGCTACATCGGCTTCCAGACCGCCGCGTCGGCCGCCGTGCGCGCCGCGCTCGCCGGCGAGACCGATCACCGTGAAGCACTCGCCCGGATGCGCACCCTGTACCGGACGAGCCGGACACCGAAGGAACGACCGTCATGACCGACACCGGCCCCCTCAAGCCGCCCGAACTCGGCACCGAGCACGTCCTGCTGGACGTCTCGGACCGCGTCGCCACCCTGACCCTGAACCGGCCCGCCAAACTCAACGCCGTCACCCCCGAGATGTCCCGTGCGTTGGTGCGGGCGATCGAGTGGTGCGACACGACGGACGACGTCCGGGCCGTGGTCGTCACCGGCGCCGGAGAACGCTCCTTCAGCGTCGGCTCGGACATTGCCGCACTCGACCAGTACGCCACCCCGTGGGACTTCCGCAACCGCGTCGACTACTGCGACGCCATCCGCACCGCCCGCACTCCCACCGTCGCCGCGGTCGGCGGCTACGCACTGGGCGGAGGACTGGAGACCGCGCTGTCCTGCGACATCCGGCTCGCCGCGGACACGGCGTCCTTCGGTGCGCCGGAGATCACGCTCGGCTGGATCGGAGGCGGTGGCATGGCCGCCTTCCTCAGCCGCGCGGCCGGGCCGGGCAACGCGGCGCTGATGCTGCTCACCGGCGAACGCATCGACGCGAAAAGGGCATGGGACTGGCACCTGGTGAGCGAGGTCGTGCCCCACGCCGGGCTGCTCGACCGGGCCCGCGCCCTCGCCGCCGTGATCGCCTCCCGCGCCCCCGTGGCGGCCGAGACCGCGAAGATCAACCTGCGCGCCGCCGGGAACCTGCCCGAGGACCAGGCGCTCGCCTACGAGCGCGACCTGCAGACCATCTGCTTCGCCACCGAGGACGCCGCGGAGGGCCGCCGCGCGTTCGCCGAGAAGCGCAGCCCCGTCTTCCGCAAGCGCTGAGAGGAACGTCATGAAGCAACCCCGAGCCGCACTCGTGACCGGTGCCGGCGGCGCCCTCGGCCGGGCCACCGCCGTCCGGCTGGCCGCCGACGGACACGACGTCACCGTACTCGACCGCGACACCGAGTCCCTGGAGAGCACCGCCGCGCTGGTGGAGAAGGCCGGCGCGCGCGTGCTCGCGCTCACCACCGACCTGCGCGACACGCAGGCGATCGAGGAGGCCGTCGGACGGACCGTGACCGAACTGGGCGCGCTGCGCGTGCTGGTCAACAACGCGGCCGTGTACCCGAGCCGGGCCTTCCTCGACGTACCGCTCGCCGAGTACGAGGAGGTCGTGGCGATCAACCAGCGTGCGTACTGGGTCGCCGCCCAGGCCGCCGCGCGGCACATGACGGACGGGGGCGGCGGGGCGATCGTCAACGTCGCGTCGATCACCCTGCACGGCGGCTGGGACTCACTGGCCGCCTACATCTCCACCAAGGGTGCCGCCGTCGCCCTGACCCGCGCCCTCGCCCGGGAACTGGGTCCCGCCGAGATCCGCGTCAACTGCGTCTCCCCCGGAGCCTTTCCGACCGCGGCCGAGGACATCCACGAGGACCCCGAGGCCTACCGGCAGCACGTGCTCGACCACCAGGCCCTGAAGCGGCGCGGGCGGCCGGAGGAACTTGCCTCGGTGGTGTCCTTCCTCACCGGCCCCGACGCCTCGTTCGTCACGGGTCAGTGCGTCGAGGTCAACGGAGGGTGGGTGATGGCGTGAAGCTGTACGGCCGTTCCCACGACCGGCAGTCCCTCGCCCGGCGCGCGGGCGACCTGAGCGCGGCGGGCGGGGTGCGGTCCGTCGTCCTGGACAACGGCTCCGAACGGGGCATCCGCACGCTGGAGTTCCGGACCGGTGCCGGACTGTCGTTCGACGTGCTCGTGGACCGGGCGATGGACCTCGGCGGGGCCGAGTTCGAGGGCCGGGGCTTCGGCTGGCGCTCGGCGACGGGCTTCAGGCACCCCGGACTGCACGAGTACCGCGACGACGACGGCCTGTCCATGATGCGCAGCTTCTCGGGGCTGCTGCTCACCGCGGGCCTGGACCACACGCTCTTCGGCGCCGAGGTGGACGCCTCGCAGTACCGCTATCCGCCGCGGCGCACGGCCGTGCACGCCCTCCACGGGCGGGTCGCCAACCTGCCGGCCCGGCTCACCGGGTACGGCGAGCGGTGGCAGGACGACGGCCGCTGCGTGCTCTGGGCGGAGGGCGAGGTGCGCCAGGCCGCGATCTTCGGGGAGCACCTGCGGCTCACCCGCCGCATCGAGGCCGACCTCGGCGGCAGCGAGATCCGCCTGATCGACCGGGTGCGCAACGCCGGCTTCGACCCGACGCCGCACATGTACCTGTACCACGTCAACGTCGGCTGGCCCTTCCTGGACGAGGGCGCGCGCTACGAGTTGCCGCCGCACCGCACCCTGTGGCGCAGCGACAGCGTCGCCGAGCAGGGCGTGTCCCACACCGAGATGCCCGCCCCGCTGCCGGGCTTCGTCGAGCAGGTCTACGAGCACGAACTGGAGCCCGACACGGCGGGCCTGGTCCGGCCCCGCCTGGTCAACGAACACCTCGGCGTCTACTTCGAGTTGGAGTTCGACACAGCCCAGTTCCCGTCCTTCTTCCAGTGGCTGCACCTGCGCGAAGGCGCCTACGCGGTGGGCTTCGAACCGTCCACGCACCATGTGCAGGGCGAGGCCGCGGCCCGGGAGGACGGGTCCATGACGTTCCTGTCCCCCGGTGAGGAGCGGGAGTACACGACCACGTTCCGGGTGGGCCACCTGGACTGACCACCGCATCCGCGGCTCGGGCGGACACGGGGCACGGCGCGTCACGGCTTGTGCCGGGCCCCCTTATGCGCGTGCACGGTCGGCCACGCCGCCGTCACCAGCAGCGCGGGGAGCAGCGGGGCGGCGCCGGGCCGCAGGCGCTCTGGCAGCGTGGCGGCGGCCGCGCCGAGAATCAGCAGCGTCATCGTGACCAGGACGCGCCACGGGACCCGTCGGACCGTCACCGCGTCGGTGACGGCCCCGGTCAGCAGACCCGTCGGGTACGCGGTCGGCGCCTGCGCGTCCATCGTCACGCGGACACCGGCGTTCTGGCAGCCCATCGCGGCCGCCACCGTGCCCAGCATCGCCGTGCGCGCCCAGCCGCGGCCCTTGACCGGGGTGAGACCGCCGTGCCGGCCTGCGTGCGGTGCGTGATCATCGGTGGCGAGACCGCGCGGCCCGACGCGGTGCGCCGCT
>NZ_JBIALO010000052.1:0-31918 GCF_042873595.1 Streptomyces sp. NPDC004629
AACGCTCGGCTGGGAAACCCCAGCCGAGCGCCTGCATAAACTACTCACAGCCTGACCAACACGACCAAGTGTTGCGACGATCCCTAGAAACCGCCTGCGGGCACCGGCTCCTTCGGGCGTTGTCAGCGGGGCTCCAGGCTTGTTTGCGCGCCGGGGAAGAGACCCGCGAAGCGGGAGACCGGAACGGAGTGCCCCGGCCGGTCGGTCAGGGTCACCGAACGCAGTCCCGGCAGCCGGGGCACCAGAGGGGCCAGATCCTCCTCGCCCGTCATCGAGGCGACCCGCAGCACCTCGATGCCCGGCAGCTCCGGCATCCGCGCGATGGACTGCGGGAACTCCCGGATGATCCGCGCGTTCAGGTAGAGCTGGGTCAGCTCCGGCAGTTCGGTGACCGCCCGCCAGTCGGCGGCCGTCACTTCCGTGGTCAGCGGGCCGAGGCTGAGCGTCTTCAGAGCGGTCCAGTGCTGCACCCCGCGCAGCCCCGTGCCGTCGGTGCTGTGTGCGCCGAGGAAGAGGAATTCCAACGGCGCGTCGAGCGGCAGGGTGTCGGTGAGGCCGGTGCCCGGCAGCCGCTGGCTCAGGGTGATCCTGGTCAGCGACCGCAAGGCCCGCAGCCCCGTCATGTCGCCGATTCCGGAGCAGCCGAAGAGGCTGAGCGGCAGCGCGGAGAGGCGGTCCAGGCCGCCCGCCGCCGGGCAGTCGTCGATCCACAGCCTGTGGAGGGAGCCGAACGGCAGCAGGGACCCGAGATCGGTGAGATGAGGGTTGTCCGACAACTGGAGCGAAGTCACCGCGTCGGCGGTCGGCACGGCGGCCAGGATGTCCGCCATCCGGTGCTCGCCCTGCAAGGACAGCTCGTACCAGGGCCGCATCCCGGCCAGTGCGGCGAGTTGTTCGGCCGACCCGCAGGACAGGTGCAGCTCCGCACGGTCCAGCCGGTCCAGTACCTCGGCCGCGTACTCGACGGTGTCGAACCGGCCCCAGGTTCCCACCAGTTGACGCCGGACGCCCAGGTCCGGGTGGTTCCGGAACCGGCGCAGCACCGCCAGCGCCCCCTCCGGCTCCTCGTCCCCGAGGAGTGAGGCCGTGACCGTCACGCCCCGCGCCTCCTCGTCCGTCAGCCCCTCGGGACCTGGCAGCAGCTCCAGCACCAGCGGCCCCGCCTCGGCAAGCGTCCGCGCGTCCTGCGTGGTCCGCGGGGGAATCAGTGCCGCCGCACGCTCCTCCACCTCCGCCCGCACCGCCGGATCCACGGCCGTCGCCTGCTCCAGGCAGGCCAGCGCCAGCAAGGTCAGCCGGGATGACTCCCGGGCCGTCAACTGCCGTAGCAGCGCGGCGCGTTCACGGGGGCGGGCGTGGGCCACCGCCATGCGGATGACATCCTCCCACTGGGTGTCGTCCGCGTGGCTCATCAGGACGTCCAGGTGGCCCTCCGCCACGGCGTACCGGGCGCCCAGGTAGTCCTGGAAGGTGCGGTGCACGAAGTCCACGACGCCCTCGGCCGGTTGCCGCAGCAGACCGCTGCGCAGCAGCAGCGCCCGCAGCACGGCCGCCGCGTCCCCCTGGCCCGCGGCCGGGGCCACCGTCGGCAGACAGCGCTCCACGATCCCCTCGGCCGCATCCAGGTCCATCTCGGTACGGCCGCTGAGCACCAGCGCGTAGGCCAGGCGCTGCAACAGCTCCAGTTGGGCCTCCTCGCCCAGCTCCACGCCGTCCACCGCGCCCATGCCCCGCTCCCGGTCCCGGCGGGACAGCAGCATCGTGAGGGAGGCGTCGTACAACTCCTTGCGGCCGGTGGGCAGATAGCCGCGGCGCTCGCGGTGCAGGGCGCAGATCAGGCCGCACATCAGCGGGTTGGTGGCCAGCCGGGCCACGTCACGCTTGGTGCGCAGGGAGTCCAGCAGCCCGGTCTCGTACTCCTCGGCCCGCGCCGCCGTGTGCCAGCGCCGCACGAAGGTGGTGACGTCGGCGTGGCGCATCGGAGCCATGGCCCGCTCGCTGAAGCCCTCGGCGGCCAGCCAGTCGGGGCGTACGGCGGTGGGGCGGGAGGTCAGCAGCCACTGGTTGCCGGGGAAGGCGTGGATCAGGGCGAGCAGCCAGTCGCGGGTGCGATGGCGCTCGGCGGCCGGGATCTCGTCCAGCCCGTCGACGAGGACCAGGGCCCGGCCGGCGGTCAGGACGCGTTCCGCCCAGCCTTCGGGCGGTGACAGCGGGCAGTTCACGGCGGTGAGGAAGGCGGCGGGCGCCGGGAGCGCGCCCGCGCGGATCAGAGAGCGCAGCGGCAGCACGTACGGGATGCGCCCGTTCCCGTGCAGGGCGGCCGTCACCGCCAGCCACTGCACCAGGGTCGTCTTGCCGGAGCCCGCGTCGCCCCGCAGCAGCACCCGGTCGTGGCCGCGCAGTGCGTCCTCCGCGGCCAGACGGACCGTGGCCGCGGAAGGGTGCTCGTCCGGGGTGGCGTCGCCCGCGTCGTCGTCGCCCGTGGTCTCCAGGCTCAGGTAGGCGACTTCCAGGGGCCAGCGGTCGGGTGAGTCGCGCAGGTCGACGCCGTAGATGGTGATGTGGTCGTGCCGGCGCGCGACGTAGGGCAGGTAGCGGCGCTCGAAGGCGGTGTCGCGGGCGTCGGGCCGTGCGACACGGGCCAGCAACTCGTCGACTTTCGCGATGAGTTCGGCCTGGCTGCGGGTCTGTTCCACGAGGGTGCGCGGGACAAAGGTGGAGCGCCGGGTGAAGAACTCCAGGATCTGCAGGCAGGCCCATTCGGTCGCGGAATCGAGGAAGAAGGCGGCATCCGCGGACAGGCCGTCGGGAGCCGCCGAGCCGTGGTGCAGCTTCTTGGCCAGCTCGCGGTGGCCGAGCCGGACCGCCTGGGCGTCGTCCATGTCCAGGTCGCCGAGGGCGAGCAGCCTGCGGGCGAGGGCGTCGGCCACGGCCGGCTGTTCGTCCGCCGGGAAGGGCGGTTCGCCGGGGGAGTCCACCGACTGTTCGACCAGACGTGCGGCGAGCCGGTGGACGTCCTGCTCGGTGAGGGTGCGTTTCTCACCGCGGAAGGACACCAGGCGGGTCAGCCGTACCGGCTTGTCCACGAGTCCGGCGCCGGGGCCGTCGCTGACGATCAGCTTCTTCACCAGCGGCCCGATCACGCTGGAGGCGAGCTTGCTGCCCAGTACCGTCGGCTCCATCCGTCCACCCCCGTGGTCGTACCGCCGCGAACGAGAAACACGGACGGAGCCTAACCGGAGCCGGTCACATCCGAGGGATGGATCTAGGGGCTCGGTGACATGCCGCACAGGTCAAATGTCCGTTACTACCCGGCTTAGTGAGAGTTCGCGTCGGGGCAAATTAGGACATTCACCCCCGTCCTTCGAGAGTCGATTCGCCGCTGTCAGGAGGCTTGTCCGGTTAGTGAGGCATTTGTCAAGAAAGGCGGTGATGTTCCGATGAGGTACTAGATCGCCTCGTAGATAGGGGTTTTGGAGGCGGGCAAGGTCGGGGGTTACCAAGGGATGGCCCGACCGGGAGTCGTCCGCGCTCCGGCCGGGTCTCCCGTCCCCGAGTACACGAGGTTTCGATGTCCCAGCGCGTCACGCCCCGCCGGTCCCGTACGTCCCTGCTCCGCAACCGCACCGCGGTCCTTGCCGCCGGTCTCGGCGTCTCGGCCGTACTGGGCGGCGGGGTCGCGGCGGCCGCCACGCCCGCCACCGCCGTCACGGCCACGACCGCCGCCGCCCAGGCTCCCGCCCGGGGTGCGGTCGCGTGGGTCGACCCGGTGAAGCAGTACACGCTCTCCGCGAGCTTCAACCAGGCCGGCGGCATGTGGAAGGCCAAGCACAGCGGCCAGGACTTCGCGGTGCCGATCGGCACCGAGGTCGTCGCCGCGTCCGGCGGCACCGTCGTGAAGGCCGGCGGCAACGGCGCCGGTGACGGTCCCGCGTACGGCAACGCCATCGTCATCAAGCACGGCAACGGGACGTACTCCCAGTACGCCCATCTGTCGAGGATCGACGTGAGGGCCGGTCAGGCCGTCGGCGCCGGCCAGCACATCGCGCGCTCCGGCAACACCGGCAACTCCACCGGCCCGCACCTGCACTTCGAGATCCGTACGACCCCGAACTACGGCTCCGCGATAGACCCGGTCTCCTTCCTGCGCGGCAAGGGCGTGCGGGTCTAAGTCCCGGTGTTCCCGGCGCCGTTGTGCGCCTGTGTCACCAGGTCCACGGCGACCTCAAGAACGGCCGCGCGCTTCTTCTCGGGGTCGCCTTCCAGGTCCTGGAGGACGAACATCCCGGCATGCAGAGTGAAAATGGCGCTCACACAGCGGACCTGGTCGACCAGGTCCGCGTCCGGGTCGATGATGATGTCGCGCAGGCCGCGCATGCGGTCCTTGAACGAGTCGCCGATGCGCAGTTCCCGCACGGTCGCCTGGTTCTCCTGCATGAAGCGGAACAGCGGCGCCGCATCGACGAGCGCCTGGCCGTAGCGCCGGATGATCTCCTGCTTGGTCTCCAGGGTGTGCGGCTGCCGCTCGCCCCAGGCGATCAGGTCCTCCATCGGCTTCGTCAGATCCTCGAAGAGGCTGACGATGATCTCTTCCTTCGTCTTGAAGTGGTAGTAGAGCGCCGCCTTGGTGACGTCGAGGCGTTCGGCGATCTCTCGCAGGGAGGTCTTCTCGTACCCCTGCTCCGCGAAGAGTTCGAGCGCCACGTCCTGGATGCGCTGGCGGGTGTTTCCGCGGCGCTGCTGCTTGGTCCCGTCCATGGTGACGCCCATTTTCGTACTCCTCGCGCGCTGACGGAAACTTACTTGACGACCGGCTAGTGACGGGTCTACCTTCCCCAGTGTAGTCAACTAGCCGGGCGGCAAGTAAGTGGCCGCCGCAGGGGGAGTGCCGGACGATGGCGGACACACTGCAGGCCCAGGCGGGCCAGGAGATATCCGAAGAGCAGGGCAAGCAGCCGAAGAGCGTGCGCGTGGTCCTGCTCGCACTGATGATCGCGATGATGCTCGCGATGCTCGACAACATGATCGTGGGCACCGCGATGCCGACGATCGTCGGTGAGCTGGGCGGCCTTGAGCACCTGTCCTGGGTGGTCACCGGGTACACGCTCGCCACCGCGGCGGCCACCCCGATCTGGGGCAAGCTCGGGGACATGTACGGCCGCAAGGGCGCCTTCATGACCTCGATCGTGATCTTCCTGATCGGGTCCGCGCTGAGCGGTATGGCCCAGAACATGGGCGAGCTGATCGGTTTCCGGGCCGTGCAGGGTCTCGGCGCCGGCGGTCTGATGGTCGGCGTCATGGCGATCATCGGCGATCTCATTCCGCCGCGTGAGCGCGGCAAGTACCAGGGCATGATGGCCGGCGTCATGGCGCTCGCGATGATCGGCGGGCCGCTGGTCGGCGGCACCATCACCGACAACTGGGGCTGGCGCTGGGCCTTCTACATCAACCTGCCGCTCGGCGTGATCGCGCTGGCCGCGATCAGCGCGGTGCTGCATCTGCCGAAGAAGCGGACCAAGACGCGCATCGACTACCTGGGTGCCACGCTGCTGACCGTCGGCATCACCGCGATCGTGCTGGTGACGACCTGGGGCGGCACCGAGTACGCCTGGACCTCCGCGCGGATCATGGAACTGAGCGCCATCGGCATCGTCTCGCTGGTCGGCTTCGTGTTCTGGCAGACCAAGGCCGCCGAGCCGGTGCTGCCGCTGCACATCTTCCGCAGCCGCAACTTCACCCTGATGTCGGTCATCGGCTTCATCACCGGCTTCGTGATGTTCGGCGCCACGCTGTTCCTGCCGCTGTACCAGCAGTCGGTGCAGGGTGCGTCCGCGACCAACTCAGGGCTGCTGCTTCTGCCGATGCTCGGCGCGATGCTGGTCACGTCGATGGTCGCGGGGCGGGTCACCACCAACAGCGGCCGCTACAAGATCTTCCCGATCGCGGGCGGTGTGCTGATGGTCGCGGGTCTGTATCTGCTGTCACTGATGGACACGGGCACTTCCCGGTTCACCTCCGGCCTGTACATGGCCGTGCTGGGCCTGGGCATGGGCTGCCTGATGCAGATCACCATGCTGGTCGCGCAGAACAGCGTGCAGATGAAGGACATGGGCGTCGCGTCCTCGTCGACCACCCTGTTCCGTACGCTCGGCTCCTCGTTCGGCGTCGCCATCATGGGCGCGCTGTTCAACCACCGGGTCCAGGACGTCATGGCGGAGCGGGCCGGCTCGGCGGGCCGGCAGCTGACCGAACAGTCCGCACAGCTGGACGCGGCGAGCCTGGCCAAGCTGCCGGCGGCGGCACGCGAGGCGTACCAGCACGCGGTGTCCGCGGGCACCCACAGCGCCTTCCTGCTGGGCACGGCGGTCGCCGTGATCGTGCTGGTCGCGGCGCTGTTCGTGAAGGAGGTCCCGCTCAAGGGCGGACCGCAGAAGGACCCGGCGGACGCCGCCCCGGCGCAGGCGCCGGCGGCCGAGGCCGTCTGACCCACGTCCGCACAGAAGGCCCTCCGGCGGGTGTCCGCCCCGGAGGGCCTTCTGCGCGGTGCGGGGCCGTCCGTCCGGTGCCGGGGTGCTACTGGAGTATGGGGTAGCTGCCGGTGTTTGTCGGGGCGTGTTCCGGGAGCCAGAGGACGGCCACCGCGCCCTCGGCGGGGACGTCCTCCGGCGCGCCCGTGGGCCGTACGTTGCGGAACGTCAGCCGGGCGCCCAGCACCCGGGCCTGTCCGGCGGCGATGGTCAGGCCCAGGCCGTGTCCCTCGCCCGCGCGGTCCTCGCTGCCGGTGCGGAAGCGGCTCGGGCCATGGGCGAGCAGTTCCTCGGGGAAGCCGGGCCCGTGGTCGCGGACCCGGATGACGCGGCCCTCGACGGTGACCTCGACGGGCGGCTTGCCGTGCCGGGCGGCGTTGGCGAGCAGGTTGAACAGCACCCGCTCCAGGCGCCGCGGGTCGGTGGTGACCTCCGACTCGTGCACCACGCGCACGATGATCTCCGGGTCCTTGGCGGCCACCCGCCGGGCGACGAACTCGCCCAGCATGATGTCCTGCAGTTCGGCCCGCTCGGATGCGCCGTCGAGCCGGGCCACCTCCAGCACGTCCTCGACGAGCGTGCGCATCGCCTTGGCCCGGTCCAGGACCAGCTCGGTGGGCCGGCCGGGCGGCAGCAGCTCGGCGGCGGTCAGCAGCCCGGTCACCGGGGTGCGCAGCTCGTGCGCGATGTCGGCGGTGACCCGCCGCTCGGCCTCAAGCCGCTGCTGGAGTGTGTCCGCCATGGCGTCCACCGCCCGCGCGAGATCGTCGGTCTCGTCCCGTACGACACCGCCGATGGCGTCCCGCACCCGGACGTCCGGCTCGCCCTTGGCGACCTGGTTCGCGGCCGCCGCCGCCTTGCGCAGCCGCCGCGACAGCTGTCCGCCGATGAGCACGCCGAGCGCGCTGCCGCCGACGACGACCGCGATCGAGCCGATGACCAGGGCCTGGTCGAGGTCCTTCATCACGTCCGTGCTGCGATCGGTGAAGTGGGTGTGCAGCGACAGCACGTGCCCGTCCTTGACCGGCACCGCCGCCCAGATGTCCGGCACCGGGCCGCCGTGGTCGGTGACATACGTCGCCCGGCGCCCCTGCCCGACCTTCTGCCGCAGCTCGGGCGGCAGCTCCGGGTCGTCGATCTGGATGCTCGGGAAGTTCGGCCGCCCGGACAGCTCGTAGTTGCGCTGGGCGATCTGCACCCGCTCGTCGGCCAGGTCGCGCGCGTTGTCCAGCATGGACACCCGGGCCGCGTTGTGCACGACCAGGCTGAGCGCGATCGCCACCAGCGCGCCGACCAGCGCGATCGCCGCGCTCAGCTTCCAGCGGAGCCCCGTGCGCAGGCCGGCCGACAGCACCTTTCCGCGGACCGGACGCCGAATGAACCGACTCATGTCGCCGCCCGCTCACGCCTTCAGTTTGTAGCCGAAGCCGCGGACCGTCTCGATCCGGTCCTGGCCGATCTTCGTCCGCAGCCGCTGCACATGGACGTCGACGACCCGGGTGTCGCCGCCCCAGCCGTAGTCCCACACGCGTTCCAGCAGCTTGTCGCGCGAGAGCACGGTGCCCGGCGCGGAGGAGAACTCCAGGAGCAGCCGCATCTCGGTCGGGGTGAGCGCCACCGGCCGGCCGTCCCGGCGCACCTCCATGCCCTCGGTGTCGATCTCCAGTCCGCCGAAGGTCAGCACGCCGCCGGACACCGTCGTACCGGGGTTCTCGGCCTGCGCGGCCCCGCCGGCGTGCCCGAAGCGGCGCAGCACCGCGCGGATGCGGGCGACCAGTACGGCGCCGTCGAACGGCTTGGTCACATAGTCGTCGGCGCCCGCCTCCAGGCCCAGCACGACGTCGATGGAGTCGGCGCGCGCCGACAGCATGATCACCGGCACGGTCGACTCGTCGCGGATGCGCCGGCACAGGCTGACCCCGTCCAGCCCCGGGACCA
Source organism: Streptomyces sp. NPDC004629 (assembly GCF_042873595.1). Classification (NCBI taxonomy): domain Bacteria; kingdom Bacillati; phylum Actinomycetota; class Actinomycetes; order Kitasatosporales; family Streptomycetaceae; genus Streptomyces; species Streptomyces sp. NPDC004629. Next base: position 8,466 of record NZ_JBIALO010000052.1, read on the forward strand.
TGACGTCCAGGAGCGCGATGTCGGGGCGCCTGGCCCGGAACGCGTCCAGGCCCGACAGCCCGTCGGGCATCGCGGTGACCGCGAAGCCGTCCCGCTCCAGGGCGAGTTGGGTGGCCTCACGGATGACGTCGTCGTCCTCGACGAACAGGACGTGGGTCTGCTCTGCCATCCCGGTGCTCTCAGTCCTCGTGTGGTTCTCGTGCCGTCATCCTTGTGACGCCGGTGTCGTGTGCGGGGTTCACCGCGCTCGCCGTCAGCCGGCCGGTGCCTGTGTCGGTTCCGGCACCGGCGAGGCCTCGCCGCCCGCCGCGTTGCCGTAGTCGGTGTGGTGGGAGGACTCCTCGACGAAGCGGCCCGCGGTCCAGGTGTAGGTGATCACGTTCTCGCCGGACGGACTGGAGACCGGGTCACCCTTCTCGTACACCTGCTTGGTCACCATCAGATCGCCGCGGTCTATCTCGGCGTAGACGGGGGACTCCTCCGCCCGGAAGACGTTCTGGTACCTGCCGCCCTCGCTGCGGTACACATACGAGCCGACTCCCACGGCGTCGCCGCAGGTCAGCACGTTGACCACAATGTCCTCGACGGTCGATCCGGTCAGGTTGCCGTAGGACACGTCGACCGGGTACTCGTTGGCGGCGCACGGCTTGAGGTCCCGTTTGACCGCGGGCGAGACCTGCGGGTCGTCCTTGACGAGGGTGACCGCGTTCACCCGCTGGTAGCTGTCGGAGGGGCTGGGCGCGGGGGAGGCCGCAGCGCCCGCGACCGAGTCGGCGTGCGCCGGCCCCTCGTCACGGGCGCCGGTGCCGCCGGTGGCGCAGGCGGCGACGAAAAGGGCGAGGGCGGTGAGCGCGGCCACCGCCGTGCTCACCGCCTGCACACTCCCTCGGGCACTGGGCCCGGCGTCCGTCAGGCCGCCCAACGCTCCCGCTCCTCACGCTCCAGCGCGCGTGCGTCCAGATCGCGCGCCTCCAGCTCCTCGCGGAGCCGGGCGAGCGCCCGGTGCAGCGTGCTCTTGACCGTTCCGGCCGACATGCCGAGGGCGGCGGCCGTCTCCTCCGTGGACATCTGCTCCCAGTGTCGCAGCACCACGACACTGCGCTGCTTCGGAGCGAGCACCTTCATGATGTCCATGAGGAGCGCACGGTCGGCGTGCTGCTCGGTGGCGTCGTCCACGCACGCGTCCGGCAGCTGCTCGGTGGGGACCTCCTCCAGCTTCCGCGCCCGCCACCACTCGGTCCGGGTGTTGATCATCACCCGGCGCAGATAGGCGTCGGCGAGGCGCTTGTCCGCGATGCCCTCCCAGCGGCCGTACGTCCGCACGAGCGCCGTCTGGAGCAGGTCCTGGGCATCGACCGGGTCCGGAACCAGTCGGCGGGCGCTGCGCAGCAGCGCGTCCTGCCGGGTGCGGACGTACTCCTCGAATTCGAGCACCTCGCCCTGCGCCATTCCAACCGCCTCCGTTCCCCGTTCTGCTTCGACCCGTGCCTGTCGTCGCGCCGTCCCGGTGGTCTGCCGGGCACGGAAATGAAGGTACGGAGCGGTTGTCACGGGGTTGTGCGGAGCAGCCTGCGGATGGCGCTCGGCTGTCCGTCGGTTGTGTAACGGAAGTAGGAACGGGGTAAAGGAGGGCTTCTTTCTGTCCTAGTTTGGTGCTTTTTGTCCGTCCTGATGGCTCGTAACCAAGCCGCCGCTGCTGTGACCTGTCTGTGCCTCAGCTGTGCGGAAGCCGATAACGGCCGCCCGCCAGCGGCTCCACCAGACCGTCCGCGACGAGCCCGTCCAGCGCCCGGGCGCGCTGCACCGGCTCGTGCCACACCCGGTCGAGGGCCGCCTGCGGCACGGGCGCGTGCGCCTCGCGCAGCACGGCGAGGAGCTTGCCGCGCACCTGGCGGTCGGTCCCGGCGTACGTCTGACCGCGGCGCGGCGGGCCCTCGTGCTCCGGCTTGCCCGCCAGATGCCAGGCGCACTGGTCGGCGATCGGACAGCGCCGGCACATCTCGTTCTTCGCCGTGCACACCAGCGCGCCCAGCTCCATGGAGGCGGCGGCCCAGCGCGCGGCGGTCCGCTCCTCCTCGGGCAGCAGTTCGCGGGCCAGCCTGCGCTCGGCCGCCGTGGTGGCGTTCGGCGGGTACTGCACGCCTGTGACCGCCCGCGCGAAGACCCGGCGCACATTGGTGTCGAGCACGGCATGCCGCTGCCCGTACGCGAACGAGGCCACGGCCGCCGCCGTGTACTCGCCGATGCCGGGCAGCGCGAGCAGTTGCGCGTGGTCCGTCGGCACGTCGCCGCCGTGCCGTTCCGTTATGGCGACCGCGGCGCCGTGCAGCCGCAGGGCGCGGCGCGGGTAGCCGAGCCGGCCCCAGGCGCGGACGGCCTCACCGGGGGCTTCCGCGGCCAGATCGGCGGGGCGCGGCCAGCGGGCCAGCCACTGCTCATAGACCGGCAGTACGCGGTTGACCGGCGTCTGCTGGAGCATGAACTCGCTGACCATCACGCCCCACGGGCCCGCCTCCCGGCGGCGCCAGGGGAGGTCGCGGGCATGGGCGTCGAACCAGGCGATCACGGGGGCGTGGAGCTTCTCAGTCATGGCCCTCCCGATCCTGCCACGGGTGGGGCTGACGTGCTCCGCGGCACCGCCGGGCCGGGGCGCGTGGCGACTGAAGGGCGCTCCTCCCTACGGAAGTTACCGGGATGATGATCTGGAAAAGTTGGGCTGTGGGCGGCGGGTGGCGCAAGCAAGCGCGCCGATCTCTCGTACAGTTTGCGCCGTGGGATCTCTGCGCAATCCGATCGGGCCGCTTCCCTCCTCCATCTACTGGCGCCGGAGGGTCGTTCTGCTGTCCGTGGTCGCCCTGCTGGCGCTGCTGGTCACCTGGATCGTGACCTCGGGCGGCGGGGGCGAGAAGAAGAGCGCCGACGGGTCCAACGGCAAGAGCCCCGCGCCCACGATCACGGCGGGGCCGTCGCCGTCGGGGTCCGCGATAAGCCAACACCCTGGCGGGCGGGACGAGTCGGGCGGCGGGGGATCGGGCGACGACGGCGCCGGGGTGGGCGACGGCGGCACCACGGACGGCTCCGCCGGGTCGGACGACGGTGACTCCTCGGGGTCCGGTACGGGGGCGGGCGACGGGTCGGGCAGCGGCGGTACGGGTGCGGGGCCCACGCTCCCCGCGTCCTCAGGGTTGCCCAACTGCACGCCCGGCGCGGTGACGTTGAGCCTGCGCAGCCTGCACAACACCTACGCGCCCGGGCAGCGGCCGACCTTCGAACTCATCGCGAAGAACTCTTCGTCCGGTGACTGCAAGGTCGATCTCGGCCCGAAGAAGTCCGTGTTGACCATCACGGCCGCGGACGACAGCGACGACTACTGGTCGTCCGCCGACTGCCCGAAGGGCGCGGGAAGCCTGGTGTACCGGGTGCCGGCGGGCAGCAGCGTCACCTACACCGTGAAGTGGGACCGCAGGCCGAGCGCCCCCGAGTGCGCCACGCCCCCGTCGGGCTCGGCCGCCCCCGGCACCTACCTGGTCGAGGCCAAGGCCCCCGGCTTCGAAAAGTCCCAGACCTCCTTCGTCCTGACGGCGGACTGACGCGCAGCTGAGCGCCCACTGGGCCGCGCCGTCACCGGAGCGCCACGGCCGCCCGAACCGCGCCCGGCGGACGTGCGGCGTTCCGTCCGCGGTCGTTGCGTTGTGCGCCGGTTCCGGTGCCGGAGGCCGATGCGTCGCGATGCCCCATTGCCCGAAGCCGCTGCGGTTTCGGACGTGCTCGTGCCCGAGACCGGTGCGGTGTCGGTGCGTGTGCCGGAGCCGACGAGCGTGCCGGAGCCGGTGCGTGTGCCGGAGCCGGGACGGTCAGACGTAGCGTTCCAGGATTGAGGATTCCGCCAGACGGGACAGGCCCTCGCGGACACTGCGGGCTCGGGCCTCGCCGACGCCGTCCACCGTCTGGAGGTCGTCGACGCTCGCGGCGAGGAGCTTCTGCAGTCCGCCGAAGTGCTCCACGAGACGGTCGATGATCGCGCCCGGGAGCCGCGGCACCTTGGCCAGGAGGCGGAAGCCGCGCGGCGACACCGCGGAGTCGAGCGTTTCGGGGGAGCCGGTGTAGCCCAGCGCCCGGGCCACCGTGGGGAGTTCCAGCAGCTCGGCGTGGCTGAGCGCGTCCAGCTCCGACAGGGCCTCGTCCACCGTGCGGGAACGCTTCGCCGTCGGCTCCGGCACATAGTCCCGTACCACCAGCTCGCGCTCCGGCTCGACGCCCGCGATCAACTCGTCCAACTGGAGGGCGAGCAGACGCCCGTCGGTGCCCAGTTCGACCACGTATTCGGCGATTTCGGTGGCGATGCGGCGCACCATCTCCAGGCGCTGCGCGACCGCCGACACATCGCGGACGGTCACCAGGTCCTCGATCTCCAGCGCCGACAGCGTGCCCGCGACCTCGTCCAGGCGCAGCTTGTAGCGCTCCAGGGTGGCGAGCGCCTGGTTGGCGCGGGAGAGGATCGCCGCCGAGTCCTCCAGGACCCGGCGCTGTCCGTCGACGTACAGGGCGATCAGACGCATCGACTGGGACACGGAGACCACCGGGAAACCCACCTGTTTCGAGACCCGGTCCGCCGTGCGGTGCCGGGTGCCGGTCTCCTCCGTCGGGATCGTCGGGTCCGGGAGCAACTGGACACCCGCCCGCAGGATCTTGGACAGATCGGAGGAGAGCACGATGCCGCCGTCGAGCTTGCACAGCTCGCGCAGCCGGGTCGCGGTGAACTCCACGTCCAGCACGAAACCGCCCGTGCACATCGCCTCGACGGTCTTGTCGGAGCCCAGCACGATCAGTCCGCCGGTGTTGCCCCGCAGAACCCGCTCCAGACCGTCGCGCAGGCCCGTACCGGGTGCCACGGCGCTCAGCGAGGCGCGCATCAGGCCATCGGAACCGGCACTCCCACCGGACTTTCCGGGAGCTGCTGCCCGGTCGTTGGCTGCCACTGCACTCCTCCGGTCGCAGGTTCTGGGGCGCCCCCGTTCCCGCACGACGTTCGTACGGACGGGCGAGACCAGGGCAAAGTCTACCGGCGGTCCTCCGCGTCCCGTGGGGCCTCTCTGCGACGGGAGCGCGGAAGCACTCTGAGCGCGTCCCCTATGTCGGCCACTTCCAGGACCTTCATGCCGGCGGGGACCTTGCCCGGATCGCCCGGCACGAGCGCATGCGTGAAGCCCAGGCGGTGCGCCTCAGCGAGCCTGCGCTGCACGCCCGTGACCCGTCTCACCTCGCCCGCCAGCCCCACCTCGCCGATCGCGACGAGGTTCTTCGGCAGGGGGGTGTCGCTCGCGGCCGAGGCCAGGGCAAGGGCGACGGCGAGGTCGGCGGCGGGCTCGGAGAGCTTCACCCCGCCGACCGTCGCGGAGTAGATGTCCCGCTTGCCGAGCGCGCTGATCCGGCCGCGCTGCTCCAGCACCGCCAGCATCATCGACACCCGGGAGGTCTCCAGACCGGACGTCGTACGGCGCGGGGAGGGGATCTGCGAGTCGACCGTCAGTGCCTGCACCTCGGCGACCAGCGGGCGGCGGCCCTCCAGGGTCACGGTCAGACAGGTGCCGGGCACCGGTTCGGCGCGCCGGGTCAGGAACAGCCCGCTCGGATCGGCGAGGCCCGTGATGCCCTCGTCGTGCAGTTCGAAGCAGCCCACCTCGTCCGTCGCGCCGTACCGGTTCTTGACCCCGCGCACCAGGCGCAGGCGCGCGTGCCGGTCGCCCTCGAAGTGCAGCACCACATCCACAAGGTGCTCCAGCAGCCGCGGACCCGCGATCGCGCCGTCCTTGGTGACATGGCCCACCAGCAGCGTGGACATCCCGCGGTCCTTGGACGCGCGGATCAGGGCCCCGGCCACCTCCCGCACCTGGGCCATGCCGCCGGGCGCCCCGTCGATCTCGGGGGAGGCGACCGTCTGCACGGAGTCGAGGATCAGCAGCGAGGGCTTGACCGCGTCCAAGTGGCCGAGGACGGCGGCCAGGTCGGTCTCGGCGGCCAGATACAGATGGTCGTCGATGGCCTTGATGCGGTCGGCGCGCAGCCGCACCTGGCTCGCCGACTCCTCACCTGTGACATAGAGGGTGCGGTGCTCCTCGCTCGCCGACTTGGCCGCCACGTCGAGCAGCAGCGTGGACTTGCCCACACCGGGCTCGCCCGCGAGCAGCACCACCGCGCCGGGCACCAGGCCGCCGCCGAGCACCCGGTCCAGTTCGGGCACGCCGGTCGAGCGGGCGGTGGCCTGCCGGCCGTCGACCTGGCCGATGGGCACTGCGGAGGTGGTGACGCGCCCCGGCGTCGTCGTCCGCACCGCGGGCGCGCCGTACTCCTCGATCGTCCCCCATGCCTGGCACTCGGGGCAGCGGCCGAGCCACTTGGCCGTCTGCCAGCCGCACTCCGTGCAGCGGTAGGACGGGCGGTCCTTGGTGGTCTTGGTACGGGCAGCCATGGACGAAACCGTAACGGCCGGCACCGACAGTGCGGGCACGGGCCGCCGCGCAGGCCGCCGCGACCGACCCCGTGCCGTCAGCGAAAAGTCACGGAATGAAACGTTCCTGTCCCCTTATGAGGGATCGTTTCACCCGTACGGATTAAAAGTGCTCAAGGTGGCGGAAGGGCCTATCCGGGGCCGCCTACGGTCGCACGGGTGATGAGCAGCAGTCCGGAAATCTTCCCCCGCACGACCGGCGCACATCGGGCGCACCGGGAGGCGCGCGACCGTGCCGCGGCGCGCACGGTCGCGCAGCGCACGCCGCCGCGCTACGAGCCTTACCTGGACGGTCTGTTCACCTACTGTCTCTCGGTGCTGTGCGACCACGACGCGGCGACCGCGGCGCTCGGCGATGTGCTCGCGCTGGCCGAGCGGCGCGGCCACCGTGGGCCGGAGTCGGCCGAGGACCGCCGGGCCTGGCTGTATGCGCTGGCCCGCTGGGCATGCCTGCGCAAGCTGGCCGAGGCCAAGCAGAAACGTCAGGCCACCCATGCGGCGGGCCGGCCCGGTACTGAGCGGCCGTCCGGCGCCGAAGAGCGGCCAGGCGCCGGGGACGGCCCCGACGGCGGGCGGCAGCCCGACACGCAGACGGGCGAACTGGCACTCACCGATGAGCTACAGGAGCAGCGGAGACGGGAACTGGCCCGGCTCGCCTGGCCGGAGGCCGCCGGGACCACCCCGGAGCAGCGCGAGGCGCTCGAACTCGCCGTACGCCACCAGCTGGCCGCCCACGAGGTCGCCGCCGTCCTCGGCCTGGACCTGGCCGCCGCCCGTGATCTGCTCGCGTCCGCCGCCTGCGAGGTGGAGCGCACGCGTGCCGCGCTCGCCGTCGTGGAGACCGGCGGCTGCCCCGGAGTGGCCCGGCTCGCCGGCGACCACCAGCTCGTGCTCAGCAGCACGGTCCGGCGCGAGCTGGTCCGGCATGTCGACGACTGCCCCCGCTGCCGCCGCACCGCCGAGCGCGCGGCGCCCGGCCGCTGGCCCGGCGCCGCCGTCACCCCCGCCCAACTGCCCGTCCTGGAGGCCCCACGCGCGGCCCTGCGCCAGGCACTGGCGTACCGGCCGCGTGCGCGGGGAGCCGCGGTGCCGCGCTTCGACCGGCGTGGCTTCCCGATGGACCCCAAGGACCGGGCGGCCCGCCGCGACCGGCTACGCGCGCGTGCCGTCACGACGACCGTGGTGGCCACGGTCGTCGCCGCCCCCGTACTCGCCCTGTGGGCCGCCTACCGGGGCTCGCCTGCCGGTGACGACCAGGACGGTCCCGCCGCCACCGCCCAGGAGGCGCACGACCACGGAGGCGACCACGGCGACACGGCCGACGGCTACGGGAACACCGGCAACGTCGGCGTCAGGCCGGGCGCCCGCTTCCTGAAGGACGGTGCGGCGCCCGACGTCTCCGTGGAGGTCGTCAGCGTCTCCGGGGCCGGGAAGAAGGGCGCGGGGCACCTTGGGGTGTCCGCCCGCACCAGCGGCCAGACCACCTATGTCACCCTCACCGCGTCCGGCCCCTCGCCGGTCCACTGGTCGGCGTCCACGCCGGCCGGCTGGCTCTACCTCAGCCGTGCCTCGGGAACGCTCCAGCCCGGCGAATCGTTGACGATCAAGGTGTACGTCGACCCGCTGCGTGAGCCCTCCGGGTTCTGGAGCGCGCAGGTGGCGATCGCACCCGCGGGCGCCGTCGTCTCCATCCGGGGATACGGCACCGCGCCCACCCGCCCCTCCGACCCGGGCGGGCCGCCCACCACGGCCACACCGGACCCGACGCCCACGAAAACGGCTCCCACCGATCCGCCGACCAGCCCGTCGCCCACCCCGACCGAACCGACCACGCCCCCGGACCCGACCCCGTCCGACCCTCCGTCCTCACCCCCGCCCCCTACCGACTCGTCGACCCCTTCGGCCGGCTAGCGACGGCCTCCGGCGGTTGGGCGGGGTGCGCCGCGTGGGGTGCCGGTTTAGCGTCGTGGGCGGGTGCTGGTTTGTTGTGGCTGGGCGTGCCGTTCCTCGCGCCCCTGGGGTGGCTGGGCGTGTTCCTTGCCTTGTGGTCGGGGTGGGTGCGCCGCGTGGGGTGCCGGTTTAGCGTCGTGGGCGGGTGCGGGTTTGTTGTGGCTGGGCGCGCAGTTCCTCGCGCCCCTGGGGTGGCTGGGCGTGTTCCTTGCCTTGCGGTCGGGGTGGGTGCGCCCCGTGGGGTGCCGGTTTAGCGTCGTGGGCGGGTGCTGGTTCGTTGTGGCTGGGCGCGCAGTTCCTCGCGCCCCTGGGGTGGGCTGGTCCGTGTTCTTTCCCTTGCGGTCGGGGTGGGTGCGCCGCGTGGGGTGCCGGTTTAGCGTCGTGGGCGGGTGCGGGTTTGTTGTGGCTGGGCGTGCCGTTCCTCGCGCCCCTGGGGTGGCTGGGCGCGGTGGTGTGTCAGTGCGTTGGGTCTGCTGGGTGGGGGGCCAGGAGGGGGAGGTTCGAGGCCAGGCGTTCCTCGCACAGCTCGACCAGCCGGTCGTAGCCGGCCTTGCCCATCAGCTCGGTCAGTTCGGCCCGGTAGGAGACGTACACCGGCTCGCCCGCGCCGTGCGCCGAGGTCGCCGAGGTGCACCACCAGTGCAGGTCGTGCCCGCCCGGACCCCAGCCCCGTCGGTCGTACTCACCGATCGACACCTGGAGGACCCGCGTGTCGTCGGGGCGGTCGATCCAGTCGTAGGTCCGCCGGATCGGCAGCTGCCAGCACACGTCCGGCTTGGTCTCCAGCGGCTCGCGGCCTTCCCTCAGGGCGAGGATGTGCAGCGAGCAGCCCGCGCCGCCCGGGAAGCCGGGCCGGTTCTGGAAGATGCACGACCCCTGGTACGGGCGGGTCTGCCGGGACCCCTCGTCGTCCTCCGCGACCCAGCCGTGCCGCATGCCCTCGTCATGGTGCTGCCAGATCTCCGGCGTGAGCCGCGCCACATGCTCGGCGACCCGCTTCTCGTCGTCCTCGTCGGAGAAGTGCGCGCCCAGCGTGCAGCACCCGTCGGCCGCGCGGCCCGCCTGGATGCCCTGGCAGCCGCTGCCGAAGATGCAGTTCCAGCGGGAGGTCAGCCAGGTCAGGTCGCACCGGAAGACCTGCTCGTCGTCCGCCGGGTCGGGGAACTCCACCCAAGCGCGCGCGAAGTCGAGCCCCTTCTCGTCGGGCTCCTGGCCCTCCGCCGCGTTCTTCGGCTTCTTCGATGACTTCGCCTGCGAAGAACCGGGGGAGGATTTGGCGGTCTTGTGGTCCTTCGCCTTTTTCGTCTTTGGCACCCGTCCAGGGTATGCCGCCCCAGCCTGCTCCGGGGACGGACGACGGCCCAGGTGGCAGTAGCGTTCCGTACATGAGACTCGGTGTTCTGGACGTTGGATCGAACACGGTGCATCTGCTGGTGGTGGATGCGCACCCGGGCGCGCGCCCGTTGCCCGCGCATTCGCACAAGGCGGAGCTGCGGCTCGCCGAACTCCAGGACGCGGACGGGGCGATCGGCCCCGACGGGGTGGACCGGCTGATCGGCGTCGTCCACGACGCTCTCCAGGCCGCCGAGGACAAGGGCGTCGAGGATCTGCTGACCTTCGCCACCTCCGCCGTGCGCGAGGCCAGCAACGCCGATGACGTCCTCGCGCGCGTGCAGCACGAGACCGGTGTCGAACTCCAGGTGCTCACCGGCGCCGAGGAGGCCCGCCTCACCTTTCTCGCCGCCCGCCGCTGGTTCGGCTGGTCGGCCGGGAAGCTGCTGGTCCTGGACATCGGAGGCGGCTCCCTGGAGATCGCCTACGGCATCGACGAGGAGCCCGACGCTGCCGTCTCGCTGCCGCTCGGCGCCGGCCGGCTGACGGCCGGCTGGCTGCCCGGTGACCCGCCGGATCCCGGGGCGATAAGGGCCCTGCGCCGACACGTACGGGCCGAGATCGCCCGCACGGTGGGGGAGTTCAGCCGCTTCGGGGCGCCCGACCACGTAGTCGCCACCTCCAAGACCTTCAAGCAGCTGGCCCGCATCGCGGGCGCCGCACGCTCCGCCGACGGCCTGTATGTGCAGCGCGAGCTGAAGCGGGAGTCCCTGGAGGCCTGGGTGCCGCGGCTGGCCGGCATGAGCGCCGAGCAGCGCTCCGAACTCCCCGGTGTCTCCGAGGGCCGCTCCGGCCAGCTCCTCGCCGGCGCCCTGGTCGCCGAGGGCGCGATGGACCTGTTCCGCGTGGAGAGCCTGGAGATCTGCCCATGGGCCCTGCGGGAGGGCGTGATCCTGCGCCGCCTGGACCACATGGGGTCGCCGTGAGCGCCCCGTGGCGGCGCGCGGGGGTGTGCGACAGGTCACCGGCGGCCCGCACCGGCTCGCGAGGAACGGCCGAAACGGCGCACGGGGCATCCGGCACCCGAACCAATGCCACCCCGTACCCTGTCCTTCGTGGCTGAAGCGAGGGACGTCTCCGTCCGCATCCCGGATGCGAAGGTCGCCCTGTCGACGGCCTCCGTCTACCCGGAGTCGACGGCGACGGCCTTCGAGATCGCCGCACGCCTCGGCTACGACGGCGTCGAGGTCATGGTGTGGACCGACCCGGTGAGCCAGGACATCGAGGCGCTGCGGCGGCTGTCGGACTACCACCGCATCCCGATCCTGGCCGTGCACGCCCCCTGTCTGCTGATCACCCAGCGGGTGTGGTCCACGGACCCCTGGGTCAAGCTCCAGCGGGCCCGCTCGGCCGCCGAGAAGCTGGGCGCAGGCACGGTCGTCGTCCACCCGCCGTTTCGCTGGCAGCGGCAGTACGCCCGTGATTTCGTCGCCGGGGTCTGGCGGATGGCGAACGAGACGGACGTACGGTTTGCCGTCGAGAACATGTACCCCTGGCGCTACCGCGACCGCGAGATGCTCGCCTACGCCCCCGACTGGGACGTCACCAAGGACGACTACCGGCACTTCACGATCGACCTCAGCCACACGGCCACCGCCCGCACGGACGCCCTGCAGATGATCGGCCGGATGGGCTCGCGCCTCGGCCATGTCCACCTCGCCGACGGCAGGGGATCGGGCAAGGACGAGCACCTGGTACCCGGCCGGGGCAACCAGCCCTGCGCCGAACTGCTGGAACGGCTCGCGCAGGACGGCTACGACGGCCATGTCGTCATCGAGGTCAACACCCGGCGGGCCATGTCCAGCGCCGAACGCGAGGCGGACCTGGCGGAGGCGCTGGCCTTCACCCGCCTCCACCTCGCCTCCGCGGTGAAGGTGCCCGGACGGTGAGCGGCACCACCCCGGGCCGGGAGGGCCCGCCCGCCCGCCGCCGCGGCCGGCCCCCGCGCACCGAGTCGGGCGACACCCGCGACCGCATCCTGACCGCGGCCCGTGAGGAGTTCTCCGAGCGCGGTTACGAGAAGACGTCCGTACGCGGCATCGCGAAGGCGGCGGGCGTGGACTCGGCACTCGTCCACCACTACTTCGGCACCAAGGAACAGGTCTTCGAGGCGGCCATCGAGGTCGCCTTCGCGCCCGCGCTGAACGCCCCGAACGCCGTGGCCGCCGTCCCGCTGGACGGCGTCGGCGAGCGGCTGACCCGGTTCTTCCTCGGCATCTGGGAGAACCCCGCCTCCCGGGCGCCGCTGCTGGCGATCCTGCGCTCCGCCGTCAACAACGAGACCGCCGCCGCCGTCTTCCGCCGCCTGATCGCGAGCCAGCTGCTGCGCCGCATCGCGGGACAGCTGGAGCTGCCGGACGCCGAGCTGCGCGCCGAGCTGGCGGCCGCGCAGCTGGTGGGCTGCGCCATGCTGCGGTACGTGATCAAGATGGAGCCGATGGCGTCGGCCGACCTGGAGCAGATCATCGCGCGGGCGGCGCCGGTGGTACAGGGCCATCTCACCGGGGCGTGAGTCCGCAGGCACCGGACTTCCGAGCCTTCTGAGCCTTCTGCACCTCCGAGACGGACATCCCGTATTCCGGACGCTCCGTCCCGATCCCTGGATGACCGGCGTAGGCTCGACGGGTCAGAACCGTCTGGCAGTAGGTCTTCGAAGGAGCGAGCGACGATGCCCGAGCTGAGGTCCCGCACAGTCACCCACGGCCGCAACATGGCGGGCGCCCGCGCCCTTATGCGCGCCTCCGGTGTACCCGGTGCGGACATCGGCCGGAAGCCGGTCATTGCGGTCGCCAACAGCTTCACCGAGTTCGTGCCGGGCCACACCCATCTGCAGCCGGTCGGCCGGATCGTCAGCGAGGCGATCCGGGAGGCGGGCGGCATCCCGCGCGAGTTCAACACCATCGCCGTCGACGACGGCATCGCGATGGGCCACGGCGGCATGCTGTACTCGCTGCCCTCCCGCGACCTGATCGCGGACAGCGTGGAGTACATGGTCGAGGCGCACTGCGCCGACGCCCTGGTCTGCATCTCCAACTGCGACAAGATCACCCCGGGCATGCTGATGGCCGCGCTGCGCCTGAACATCCCCACGGTCTTCGTCTCCGGCGGCCCGATGGAGGCCGGCCGGGCCACCCTGGTCGACGGCACGGTCCGCACGCTGGACCTGATCGACGCGATCGCCGATGCCGCCAACGACAAGGTCTCCGACGAGGACATCCTCCGCATCGAGGAGAACGCCTGTCCGACCTGCGGCTCCTGCTCCGGCATGTTCACCGCCAACTCGATGAACTGCCTGACCGAGGCGATGGGCCTGTCCCTGCCCGGCAACGGCTCGGTCCTGGCCACGCACACGGCCCGCCGCAGGCTGTACGAGGACGCGGCCCGCACGGTGATGGACATCACCCGCCGTCACTACGAGCAGGACGACGAGACGGTCCTGCCCCGCAGCATCGCGTCGTTCGCCGCCTTCGAGAACGCGATGGCCCTGGACATTGCGATGGGCGGCTCGACCAACACGATCCTGCACCTGCTGGCCGCGGCCCAGGAGGCGGGCGTCCCGTTCGGCCTGGAACAGATCGACGCCGTCTCCCGCCGGGTCCCCTGCCTGGCGAAGGTCGCGCCCAACGTCGCCAAGGACCGCACGTACTACATGGAGGACGTGCACCGCGCCGGCGGCATCCCCGCCCTGCTCGGCGAGCTGCACCGCGCGGGCCTGCTCAACGAGGACGTGCACGCGGTGCACAGCCCGTCCCTGGCGGACTGGCTGAAGACCTGGGACGTGCGCGGCGGCTCCCCGTCCCCCGAGGCCGTGGAGCTGTGGCACGCGGCCCCCGGCTGCGTCCGCTCGGCGGAGGCGTTCTCCCAGTCCGAGCGCTGGGAGGCGCTGGACGAGGACGCCGAGCACGGCTGCATCCGCTCCGCCGAGCACGCCTACTCCAAGGACGGCGGCCTGGCCGTCCTGCGGGGCAACCTGGCCGTCGACGGCTGCGTGGTGAAGACGGCCGGCGTCGACGAGTCCATCTGGACCTTCGAGGGCCCGGCGGTGGTCTGCGAGTCGCAGGAAGAGGCCGTCGAGAAGATCCTGGGCAAGCAGGTCACCGAGGGCGACGTCGTCGTCATCCGCTACGAGGGCCCCAAGGGCGGCCCCGGCATGCAGGAGATGCTCTACCCGACGTCCTTCCTCAAGGGCCGCGGCCTGGGCAAGAGCTGCGCGCTGATCACCGACGGCCGCTTCTCCGGCGGCACCTCCGGCCTGTCCATCGGCCATGCGTCACCCGAGGCCGCGTCCGGCGGCACCATCGCCCTGGTCCAGGACGGCGACCGGATCCGCATCGACATCCCGAACCGCAGCATCGAGCTGCTGGTCGACCAGGCCGAACTGGCGCGCCGTGAGCAGGCGCTGAACGGCGACTACGCCCCGAAGAACCGCGACCGCAAGGTCTCGTCGGCTCTGCGGGCGTACGCGGCGATGGCGACCAGCGCGGACAAGGGCGCCGTCCGGGACGTCAGCAAGCTGGGCTGACTCCCGCCGCCCCCGCACTCTCCGGGGCCGCCTCCGACGGGGGCGGCCCCGCCGTGTGCCAAGGGGCGCACCGGGCCGCCCACCAGCAGGCCGCGTCCCCCCGAGCGCGTCCCCCGAGGTCTCGGGGCCGCGCCCGGGTCACCAGGAACCGGGGTCGCGGGCGTCCACGGCGATGACCGTGCCGTCGGGGGCGCCGGCGAAGAGACGGCCGCCGATGAGCAGCGGTGCCGGAAGCGCGGCCGTGACCTCGTCCGAGTTCGTACCGATCCGCGGCCGGGTCTGCCCCACCAGTGCGCCGTCGCGGGCGTCGACCGCGAGCAGCCGCCCGTCGGCGGCGCTGAAGTACACATGGCCGGCGTCGGCGACCGGCGCCGAGCCACGGCTCACGGACGTCTCCAGATGCCACCGCCGCTCGCCGCCCGCCATGTCGACGGCCTCCAGCGCACCGCCACTGGACAGCAGATACACGACGTCGCCCCGCACGGTGGCCTGCGGAGCCAGGCGTGGCACCGGCAGCGGCACCCGGCGCTCGGTCGCCGCGGCCGGCGTGTAGCGCACCACCTCGTCCGTCTCGCCGGTGGCGCTGTCCACGGACAGCAGGAACAGGGAGCCGCCCTGGCTGCCGACGGGCTTCAGGTTCCCCGCAAGCCGCGCCTGCCAGCGCTCCGCGCCCGTCACGGGATCCACGGCCGTCACGCGCGTGTGCGTCCCGTCCTCGGAGCTGGTCGCATACGCCGACGAGTCCCCCGCGAACCAGGCGAGGGAGGGAATGAGGGCCCCGGAGATCCGCCGGGTCCATTTGGTCTCGCCCGTCAGGCCGTCCACCCCGGTGACCGATCCGTCGGTGCCGCCGACGAGGAGCATCCCGCCGGCGAAGCGCAGCGCCGCCTGCCCCGGTACCACCCGCTTCCAGCGCGTCGTACCGGAGGCCGGGTCGACCGCCTCCACCCGCCCGCTCCCGCTCGCCGGCAGCTGCAGGAGCCCGCCCGACAGCTCCGGCGCGACGCTCGCCCGGTCCCCGGCGACGGGGTGCCGCCACAGCAGGGATCCGTCCGCCGGGTCGAGGGCGTAGGCCAGTCCGGAGCGCAGACACAGCACCTTGTCGTCGCCGTACGTGCAGTGGGGCATCCCGGAGCCCTTGCCCACCGGTTCGGCGTGCCACCCCGGGAAGTCCGGCGGGGTGTCCTCGGCCGTGACACCCACCGGCACCGGCGGGCCGTCGCCGAGCCACAGCACCGATGCGAGCACAGCGCACAGCGCGAGGGCGAGCGACCCGCCCACGATCGCCGCCCGCTTGCCGAGCCACGCCCGCGGCTCCCGGGGCGCCGGAGCGGTCCGCACGGCCCGTTCGGGCTCCTCCGGCGTGACGGTCCGCAGGCCCCAGGGGTCGTCCGGATCGGGGGTCGCCCGCTCCGTGCCGTCCGCCCGCCGGTCCTCCGCGCGCGCCCGCTGAGACGGTATGAACGCCTGAGTGTCGTACAAGGCCGCCACCGACCGCAGTCCCCGCATCAGCTCGTCGGGCGTCGGCCGGTCCTCCGGCTCCTTGGCGAGGCAGCGCAGCACCAGCGGGGCGAGATCCTCCGGCACCCCGGCCAGATCCGGTTCGTCGTGTACGACCTGGTAGGCCACGACATACGGGCTGTCCGAGTCGAACGGGCCGCGCCCGGTCGCCGCGTGCACCAGGACCGACCCCAGCGTGAAGATGTCCGCGGCGGGCCCGACTTCGCGGGGCCGCCGGAACTGCTCGGGCGCCATGAAGGGCGGCGTCCCGATCAGCTTGCCGGTCTCGGTGCGCAGTTCGCTGTCTTTCGGCCGTGAGATCCCGAAGTCGATGACCTTCGGGCCGTCCTCGGCGAGCAGGACGTTGCTCGGCTTCAGATCGCGGTGCACCACCCCGACCCGATGGATGTCGCGCAGCGCCTCCGCGAGCCCGGCCATCAGCCGGCGCAACTGAGCAGGCTCCATGGGCCCGTTCCGCTTCACATGATCGGCGAGGGTCGGACCGGGAATGAACAGCGTGGCCATCCAGGGCCGTTCGGCCTCCGGATCGGCGTCGACGACCGGCGCGGTGAAGGCACCGCTCACCCGCCGGGCGGCGGCCACCTCCTGCCGGAAACGGCCCCTGAACTCCCGGTCCTTGGCGAACTCGGCGTGTACGACCTTCACGGCGAGCTTCAGCCCCGAGGTGCTGCGGGCCAGATGCACCACGCCCATGCCGCCCGACCCGAGGCGTGCCTCAAGGCGGTAGTGACCGGCGTACTCGGGAAGTTCCGCTTCCGCGCCCGCTCCGGTGTTCCGCTGTGGCGCCATGGGACCACCCCCGTGCTGTTCGTCGGCGCGCGCGACGCTCGGAGCCTAGTCGATGACTCCTACGGGACCGAGGCGACTTGCTAGCCTCCGCGTGCGAGTCGCGCACGGGTGTTTCGTGGCTCGAAACAGGGGAATCAACGTGACCCCATGGAGGTCATGGGGTCTGACGGGGGGAGATCCACTCATGTCTGTCGATCGTGTGGAAGCGACGGAAGCAACCGACGGCACGAAAGAGACGAACGACACGAACGACACGAAGGCAGCCGAGGCGACCGCGGGCGGCGTCGAGACCGCGGGGGCGGCCGAGGCCGTCGCGGCGGCGGCCAGCGTGCTCACCTATCCGGTCGCCCCGGGCGTGCGGCTGAACGTCCGCAGCGGTCCCGGCACCAACTACGGCATCGTCCGGGTCCTGCCCGCCGACACCCGCGTCCCGATCTTCTGCCAGACGCCGGGCACGACGATCACCGGCCCCTACGGCACCTCGAACATCTGGGACAACATCGACAACGGCGAATACGTCTCCGACGCCTATGTGTACACGGGCAGCGACGGCTACGTGGCCTCGCGCTGCTCCTGACCCGCCCCGGAGCCCGCGGACCCGCGGCGCCATAATCGTCCCGTGAGCGACGAACCCGGCACCCCGGACGCCCCCGCGGGCTCCACCGGCGGCGGACCGAGCGGCCCCCGCCCCGAGCCCCTGCGCTTCTTCGGCACGTCCTGGGTGGACCACGACGCCGGCTACGCGGCCCGCCGCGCCGGCGTGGCCGTCGGCTCGCTCGCGGCGGCGGTCGCCTCCTGCCTGATCCTCCGCTTCGCCTACCAGGGCCTGCAGATCGCCGACACGGGATCCTTCGTGACCGTGCTGGTCGTGGTGATGTTCGCGATCTGCAGCGCGCTGGCCTTCCGCAACACCTGGGACCGCTTCGGCAGGCGCCCCGACCCCGAACGCCAGGCGTCCCTGCGCGGCCTCCTGGCCATCGGCTTCGTCGGCTCCCTCCTCGCGTACTTCTTCCGATCCCTCGTAGAGGCTCCCGGCGAGAAGCTGCACCGCGCGGAGTACGAGGCGGCCCGCACCCGGCACGAACGCCGCACGACCCGCCGCACCGGCAACCCCTCCAGAAAGAAGCGCCGCCGCTAGCGGTTCCGGACACCGGTCACTGCGACGGAAGCGCGGCCGCTCTCTTAGGCGTGGCGGCCAGCCGCAGGCCCACCTCCACCAGGACCCAGCCGAGCCGAACCCGCAGCCCCCGGTGCCGCCGAACCACAGCAGCGAGGCGGTACGCGTCGGCTTCGCCGCACAGTTCGGCGGCGCGGATGCGGTGCAGCGCCAGATGCGTCTCGGTGTGCATGGGACGGCCTCTCAGCCCGTGTGGAGCGGAAGGACGTGCGTGTGGACGCGCACCTGCTCGACGTCCGGCGCGCCGTCGTCGTGAGCCGGTACGCGGTAGCTCTCCACCAGGTCGTGCATCTCGTGGATGAGGTCCAGGGCGCGTTCGGGCGTGAGACTCAGCGTCCAGTCGCTCATGTCCGAGGAGCGGTTCCACGCTTCGGACCATTCGTCGCGGGTGCCGAGCCAGGTCGCCAGCTCCCGGGTGTGATGGTTCGCGAGCTCGTGCAGAAACAGGTCGGCGGACCCACGCACCTCGGGGTTGCCGTCCTTGAGCAGCGCCGAGTCGAAGCGCACGCCCGTGTGGACCGCCTGCCACCACCGCTCCCGTCCCTTGCCGTGCTCCGGCGGTGCGCTGCCCCGTACCGATGCCCGCTGCCGCTTCCCGCCCCGGTCGCAGCACCATGAACGTATGACCACTACGCCCCCGCCCTCCCACGCCAGCCGGGCCCACTCCTTCAACGCCGCCGCGGCGCAGTACGGAGCGAACCGCCCCTCCTATCCACCCGCCCTCTTCGACACCATCGAGGAACTCGCCGCCCGTCCCCTCGTCGGCGCCCGGGTCGTGGACGTCGGCGCCGGCACCGGAATCGCCACCGCGCTCCTGCGCGCCCGCGGTGCCCACGTGGTCGCGGTGGAACCCGGCGACGGCATGGCGGCCGAGTTCCACCGCGGCCTCCCCGACGTCCCGATCGTCCGGGGCAACGGCAACGCCCTGCCCCTGGCCGACGCCTGCGCCGACCTGATCACCTACGCCCAGGCCTGGCACTGGACCGACCCCGCCCGGTCGGTGCCGGAGGCGCTGCGGGTGCTGCGGCCGGGCGGAGCCCTCGCGCTGTGGTGGAACACCAGCGCCCTCGACATCCCCTGGATCGACGCCCAGACGGACCGCATCGAGCGCCACTTCGGCCGCGACGGGGTGGTGGCCAAGAACGGCGACGGCGTGCGCACCGCGCTGGCCGACCCCAGCGGCCGACTCGACTTCGTCCACCGCACGGTCCGCTGGAGCCGCCGCGTCCCCGTCGACACCCACCTGGCCAACATCGGCAGCCACTCGATCTTCCTGACGCACGGCGAGGAGAACGCCACCGCCTTCCTCGCCCAGGAGCGGACCCACCTCCTCGCCGCCTTCCCCGACGGCACCGTGGAGGAGGTCTACGACGTGGAACTGCTGGTCGCCCGCAACGCCTAGCGACCCTTGACGGCCCCCGGCGCCGGGAGCATTATTCACCGAGTGATGAATAATGCCTCCGGCCCACCGCCCACGCCCGAAACCCCCGCCGTACAGGCCACCGCCCTGACCGTCGAACGCGGCCCCCGCACCGTCCTGCGCAACCTCCGCTTCACCGTCCCGCGCAGCCAGATCACCGGCCTGCTCGGCCCCTCGGGATGCGGCAAATCAACGCTGATGCGCGCGATCGTCGGCACCCAGGCCAAGGTCACCGGCACCCTCGACGTCCTCGGCCGCCCCGCGGGCCACCCCACCCTGCGCACCCGTATCGGCTATGTCACCCAGCACCCCTCTGTCTACGACGACCTGACGATCCGCCAGAACCTCGACTACTTCGCCGCGATCCTCACCCCCGGCCGGGCCGCCTCCGCACGCCGTCACGACGACGTCACCCGAGCCATCGCCGACGTCGACCTCACCAGCCACGCCGACGCCCTCGCCGGAAACCTCTCCGGCGGCCAGCGCAGCCGCGTCTCCCTCGCCGTGGCCCTGCTCGGCGCCCCCGAACTACTGGTTCTCGACGAACCCACCGTCGGCCTCGACCCCGTCCTGCGCCGCGACCTGTGGGCGCTCTTCCACGACATCGCCGCCACCCGCGGCACCACCCTGCTCGTCTCCTCCCACGTCATGGACGAGGCCGAGCGCTGCCACCGCCTGCTGCTCATGCGCGACGGCGAGATCCTCGCCGGGGGCACCTCCCGGCCGGAGGCCGGGGGAGAGACCCCCGAAGCCCTCCTCATCCGCACCGGAGCGGACACCGTCGAGGCCGCCTTCCTGCGCCTCGTGGACGAGGCGACCGCAGCCGGCCGCGCCAAGGAAACGACCCGATGAACACGACCACCGCACCCGCCCGCACCGGCGCCCTGAACCTCTCCCGCACCACCGCCACCGCGACCCGGGTCCTGCGCCAACTGCGCCACGACCCACGCACCATCGCGCTGATGCTGCTCGTCCCCTGCGTGATGCTGTTCCTGCTCCGCTATGTCTTCGACGGCAGCCCGCGCACCTTCGACACCATCGGCGCCTCTCTCCTCGGCATCTTCCCCCTCATCACGATGTTCCTGGTCACCTCCATCGCCACCCTGCGTGAGCGCACCTCGGGCACCCTCGAACGCCTCCTCGCCATGCCCCTCGGCAAGGGCGACCTCATCGCCGGCTACGCCCTCGCCTTCGGCGCCCTCGCGATCATCCAGTCGGCGCTGGCCACCGGCCTCGCGGTCTGGTTCCTCGGCCTGGACGTCATCGGCTCGCCCTGGCTGCTCCTGCTGGTCGCCCTCCTCGACGCCCTGCTCGGCACCGCCCTCGGCCTGTTCGTCTCCGCCTTCGCCGCCTCGGAGTTCCAGGCGGTCCAGTTCATGCCCGCGGTGATCTTCCCCCAGCTCCTCCTCTGCGGTCTCTTCACACCCCGCTCCGCCATGCACCCCGTCCTTGAGGGCATCTCCGACGTCCTGCCGATGTCCTATGCGGTCGACGGCATGAACGAGGTCCTCCACCACACCGACATGACGGCCACGTTCGTCAGGGACGTCCTCGTCGTGGCGGGCTGTGCGCTGCTGGTCCTCGCCCTGGGCGCGGCCACCCTGCGGCGCCGCACGGTCTGACCCGACACCCGGACGTCCGCCCAGCGGACAACACCGCACACCCCGGACCCCCGGTGCGAGGATGTACCCCGGACGACGCACCCCGGAGGGCACCCGCACCATGACCCAGAAAGTCGCAGTCCTCGGCACCGGCAAGATCGGCGAAGCCCTGCTCAGCGGAATGCTCCGAGCCGGCTGGGCCCCCGCCGACCTGCTCGTCACCGCCCGCCGCCCCGAGCGGGCCGAGGAACTCCGCGCGCGCTACGGAGTCACCCCGGTCACCAACGCCGAGGCGGCCAAGACCGCCGACACCCTCATCCTCACGGTCAAGCCGCAGGACATGGGCACCCTCCTGGACGAACTCGCCCCGCACATCCCCGCCGACCGCCTGATCATCAGCGGCGCGGCCGGTATCCCCACCTCCTTCTTCGAGGAGCGCCTGGCCGCGGGCACCCCTGTCGTCCGTGTCATGACGAACACCCCCGCCCTCGTCGACGAGGCCATGTCCGTCATCTCCGCCGGCACCCACGCCACCGCCGACCACCTCGCCCACGCCGAGGAGATCTTCGGTGCCGTCGGCAAGACCCTCCGCGTCCCCGAGTCCCAGCAGGACGCCTGCACCGCCCTCTCCGGCTCCGGCCCGGCGTACTTCTTCTACCTGGTCGAAGCCATGACCGACGCGGGCATCCTCCTGGGCCTGCCCCGGGACAAGGCCCACGAACTCATCGTCCAGTCCGCGATCGGCGCCGCCGTGATGCTCCGCGACAGCGGAGAACACCCCGTCAAGCTCCGCGAGAACGTCACCTCGCCGGCCGGCACCACCATCAGCGCCATTCGCGAGTTGGAGAACCACGGCGTACGAGCCGCCCTCATCGCCGCCCTCGAAGCCGCCCGCGACCGCAGCCGCAAGCTGGCCTCCGGCAAGAGGGACTGACCCCACCGAACCCCGCCTCGGCGGCGAGGCCTACCGGGCCGTGTGCAGCACCGGCTCCGACACGGGTTCCAGCAGCCCGATCGCCCGGTAGGCCGCATCGACCGTCGGCCGGGCCATGGCCCGCGCCTTCTCCGCACCCTCCCGCAGCACCCCCTCCACATACACAGGATCCGCGCACAACTCCTTGTGCCTGGCCTGTACGGGCCTGAGAACCTCGACCACGGCCTCCGCGGTGTCCTTCTTCAAGGCGCCGTACGACTCATATACACCGCCCAAGGCCTCCGGGTTCCCACCCGTGCACGCCGCCAGGATCTCCAGCAGATTCGCCACCCCCGGCCGCGCCTCACGGTCGTACACGACGTCCCGCCCGCTGTCCGTCACGGCCCGCATCACCTTTCTGCGCACCGCGTCCGGCTCGTCGAGCAGATAGACGATGCCCGGCCCGAAGTCGTCCGACTTCCCCATCTTCGACGTCGGATCCTGGAGGTTCATCACCCTGGCGGCGACAGCCGGAGGCGTCGCCTTCGGCACCGCGAACGTATGTCCGTACCGCTGGTTGAACCGCACCGCGAGGTCCCGGGTCAGCTCCACGTGCTGCGTCTGGTCGTCCCCGACGGGCACCTCGTCGGCCCGGTACGCCAGGATGTCCGCCGCCATCAGCGCCGGATACGTCAGCAGCGACAGCCGCACGCTTCCACCCCGGGCACGCTCCCGCACGGACTTCTCCTTGTACTGGATCATCCGCCGCATCTCACCGTCCGTCGCCACGCACTCCAGCACGTACGACAGCCGCGTGTGCTCCGCGACGTGACTCTGCACGAAGACGGTGCACAACTCGGGATCCAGCCCCGAGGCCAGCAACAGCGTCGCCGCCTGCCGGCTGAGCCGACGCACCCGCGCGGGGTCGTGGTCCACGGTCAGCGCGTGCAGATCGACGATGCAGAACAGGGCGTCGGACCGGTGCTGGTCCACATCGGCCCACCGCCGCATGGCTCCCAGGTAGTTGCCCAGCGTCAGATGCCCGGTCGGCTTGACCCCGCTGAAGACCCGTGCCATTCCCTCTCCACCTCCTGGTAGGGACCACCGCTCCTGGCGGCCGGCCCTCGAAGGTTCTGGAGGGAGATACAAGAACGGCCGCCGGGGCGGCGGCCGTTGGATGCATACGTGAGCAAGGCCGCCGTCAGGCGGCCCACCACTGCTGGTTACACGTACGCGTCATCACGTCCCCCAGCATACGCGGCCGGGGTGCCCCCAGGACGTGAGTTGACACACCCCCACCGGATACGTAGTGTTCTCCGAGTTGTCCGACGTGAGCGCCGACCCCGGTCGGTCCCCGGACAACGATTCCGCAGGTACCACTCGGCAAACGGCGATTCTCGTCGTGGGCTTTGGTGCGCGCATTTGCGGAATGAGGAATCCGCGTTCGAAAGGCGCAGGACCCCGATTAGCTCGGGAGCCAGGAATCCGCTAAAGTCTCACTCGTCGGAACGGCCCAGCGGGTCGGGAAGACAAATCCCGCCGACCGGGAATCAGGCTCCGAAAGAGTCTGATAGAGTCGGAAACACCGAAGGGAAGCGCCCGGAGGAAAGCCCGAGAGGGTGAGTACGAAGGAAGCGTCCGTTCCTTGAGAACTCAACAG
>NZ_JBIALO010000053.1:0-31789 GCF_042873595.1 Streptomyces sp. NPDC004629
TCGCCCCCCGCGGTGCGCGCCCCCCCCCCCCCCCCCGGGCCCGCGCTCCCAACCCCCGCGGCGCCACAAATAGGGCGGGGGGGGGGGGGGGCCCCCCCCCCCCCCCGCCCCCCCCCCCCCGCTCCGGGTTCACACGGACGAGGGAACGTCCGCGGGTCAGACCTCCACGACGACGGGGAGGATCATCGGCCTGCGCCGATAGGTGTCCGAGACCCATTTGCCCAGGGCACGGCGGATGAGTTGTTGCAGCTGGTGGGGTTCCACGACACCGTCCTGGGCCGACCGCTCCAGTGCTTCCGTGATCTTCGGGATGACGCCCGCGAAGGCGGAGTCCTCGATGCCGGAGCCGCGGGCCTGGACGTGCGGGCCGCCCGTGATCTTGCCGGTGGAGGAGTCCACCACCACGAAGACCGAGATGATGCCCTCGTCGCCGAGGATCTTGCGGTCCTTCAGGGCGGGCTCACCGACATCGCCGACCGAGAGGCCGTCGACGTACACATAGCCGGCCTGGACCTTGCCGGAGATCTTCGCCTTGCCCTCGACGAGGTCGACCACGACGCCGTCCTCCGCGATGACGATCCGGTCGTGCGGGATGCCGGTGAGGGCTCCCAGTTCGGCGTTGGCCCGCAGGTGGCGCCACTCGCCGTGCACCGGCATCAGGTTCTTCGGGCGGCAGATGTTGTAGAAGTACAGCAGCTCGCCGGCGGACGCGTGGCCGGAGACGTGCACCTTGGCGTTGCCCTTGTGGACGACGTTGGCGCCCCAGCGGGTCAGGCCGTTGATCACGCGGTAGACGGCGTTCTCGTTGCCCGGGATGAGGGACGAGGCCAGGATGACCGTGTCACCCTCGACGATGCGGATCTGGTGGTCCCTGTTGGCCATCCGGGACAGGGCGGCCATCGGTTCGCCCTGGGAGCCCGTGCAGACCAGGACCACCTCGGCGTCCGGCAGGTCGTCGAGCGTCTTCACGTCCACCACCAGACCCGGCGGGACCTTCAGATAGCCCAGGTCGCGGGCGATGCCCATGTTGCGGACCATCGAACGGCCGACGAAGGCGACCCGGCGGCCGTACTCGTGTGCCGCGTCCAGGATCTGCTGGATGCGGTGGACGTGGCTGGCGAAGCTGGCCACGATGATCCGCTTGCGGGCGCTCGCGAAGACCTGGCGCAGGACGTTGGAGATGTCCCGCTCGTGCGGGGTGAAGCCGGGGACCTCGGCGTTGGTGGAGTCGGCGAGGAGGAGGTCGATGCCCTCCTCGCTCAGCCGCGCGAACGCGTGTAGATCCGTGAGGCGATTGTCCAGCGGCAGCTGGTCCATCTTGAAGTCGCCCGTGTGGACCACCATGCCGGCGGGAGTGCGGATCGCGACCGCGAGGGCGTCCGGGATGGAGTGGTTGACCGCGACGAACTCGCAGTCGAAGGGGCCGATGCGCTCGCGGTTGCCCTCGGCGACTTCGAGGGTGTACGGGCGGATGCGGTGTTCCTGGAGCTTCGCCTCGATCAGGGCGAGGGTGAGCTTGGAGCCGATCAGCGGGATGTCCGGCTTCTCCTTGAGGAGGAACGGGACTCCGCCGATGTGGTCCTCGTGGCCGTGGGTGAGCACGATGCCGTCGATGTCGTCGAGACGGTCTCTGATCGACGAGAAGTCCGGCAGGATCAGATCGATTCCGGGCTGCTCCTCCTCGGGGAAGAGCACTCCGCAGTCGACGATCAGCAGTCGGCCGCCGTACTCGAAGACCGTCATGTTCCGGCCGATCTCACCGAGACCGCCGAGTGGGGTGACCCGCAGGCCGCCTTCGGGGAGCGGCGGGGGTGAGCCGAGTTCAGGATGCGGATGACTCAAAAGACTCTCCTCACCACGCGCGCCACGTACCGGTGGGCACGTGGCGCGCGTGACGTTCGTGCAGAAGCAGTTGTCGTTGTCGGATGCGGGCACCGGTGGCCCGCCTATTCAGTTGTGAAGCCCGGATGGTGCCAAGTCTGGTGTTAGAGCTGTATCCCGCCGGCGGCAAGATCGATCTTGAGCTGGGCGATCTCCTCCGGCGTGCACTCGACCATGGGTGCGCGCAGCGGTCCTGCGGGCAGGCCCTGGAGGGCGAGCGCGGCCTTGGCCGTCATGACGCCCTGGGTGCGGAACATGCCGGTGTAGACGGGGAGCAGCTTCTGGTGGATCTCGGTGGCCTTGTGGACGTCGCCCGAGGTGAAGGCGTCGACCAGGGCGCGCAGGTCCGGGGTGACCACATGGCCGACGACCGAGACGAAGCCGACCGCGCCGATGGAGAGCAGCGGCAGGTTGAGCATGTCGTCGCCGGAGTACCAGGCGAGGCCGGACTGGGCGATGGCCCAGCCGGCCCGGCCGAGGTCGCCCTTGGCGTCCTTGTTGGCGACGATCCTCGGGTGCTCGGCGAGGCGGACCAGGGTCTCGGTGTTGATCGGGACGCCGCTGCGGCCGGGGATGTCGTACAGCATGACCGGCAGCTCGGCGGCGTCGGCGACGGCGGTGAAGTGCCGGTACAGGCCCTCCTGCGGGGGCTTGTTGTAGTACGGGGTGACGAGCAGGAGGCCGTGTGCGCCCGTCTTCTCCGCGGCGTGGGCCAGCTCGATGCTGTGGTGGGTGTCGTTGGTGCCGACACCGGCCACGACGTGGGCGCGGTCGCCGACCGCCCCCAGGACCGCTCGTACGAGATCCGTTTTCTCCGCGTCGCTGGTGGTGGGGGACTCGCCGGTGGTGCCGTTGACGATCAGGCCGTCGTTGCCTGCGTCCACCAGGTGGGTGGCGAGCCGCTGGGCGCCGTCGAGGTCGAGCGCGCCGTCCGCCGTGAAGGGCGTGACCATGGCGGTGAGGACCCTCCCGAAGGGGGTCTGCGGAGTGGAGGTCGGAGCCATGGGTAACACGCTACTCGCTGCTCACTGCGCGGTCTGCCCTAGGGGTGCCGGGAAAGTCCGGACAAATGCGGAGCCCGGCACTGCCTGCTCGGGGGTTCAAGCAGTGCCGGGTCCGTTTGATCAGGCTAGATGAACTTCTCCAAATGCCGCAATACGGACACTTCGCGAGGCTGATCCGTACCTGCGTGCGGATTCAGGGGGCGACGCGGCCGTTGGCGTTGAAGGCGGCGTGGGTGAGCGGCATGAGCTGGGCCCAGGCGGCCTCCATCCGCTCGCCGACCATCTCGATCTCCCGCTGTGGGAAGGACGGCACCTTGGCCAGCTCGTGCTGGGTGCGCAGGCCGAGGAAGTGCATCAGCGAGCGGGCGTTGCAGGTGGCGTACATCGAGGAGTAGAGGCCGACCGGGAGCACGGACCGGGCCACCTCGCGGGCGATCCCCTCGGCGAGCATCCGCTGGTAGGTCCGGTACGCCTGGCGGTAGGACTCCTCCATGGAGTGCGTCACCAGCTCGTGCTGCCCGGGTGAGCCCTCGACGAACACGTACTTGCCAGGCCGTCCCTGCTGCACCAGCTTGCGCGACGTGTCCGGCACGTAGAAGACCGGCTGCAGCTCGCGGTAGCGGCCGGACTCCTCGTTGTAGGACCAGCCCACGCGGTGCCGCATGAACTCGCGGAACACGAAGATCGGAGCGCTGACGAAGAACGTCATCGAGTTGTGCTCGAACGGGCTGCCGTGCCGGTCCCGCATGAGGAAGTTGATCAGACCCTTCGAGCGCTCGGGGTCCTTGTTCAGCTCGTCCAGGGACTGCTCCCCGACCGTCGAGACACGGGCCGCGAACAGCACGTCGGCGTCCGCCGCGCTGTGCTTGACCAGTTCGACGGTGATATCGCTGCGCAGCTCGATCTTGAACTCGTCGTCGGGGGTGGGGGTCACGATGCGGCGGGTCCTTCCCATCTCGTCACTTGGCGACGCCACTCTACGGCCCGTCAAACCGGGCGTTCACTGTCGGGACCCGATGAATTTGGCGAAACCGGGCACCTTTCCCGCCGTTCACTCGTCTGTCCGGGTGAGAGTCATCCGTTCGATCCCGATGTCCGCTTCCCGAAGGGAGATGCTCGCCCGATGCTCCGCCGGCGCGAACCCGTGCCGTTCGCCTTCCTCGCCGAGGCCGACAAGTTCCGCAGCAATGTCCCTCCCCCGCCGCGACAGCGTGCGTCCGCCGGTCAGATGGCCGGGCGCTGGCTGCTCGGGCTCACGCTCGTGGCCGGGCTCGTGGGCTCCCTGGTCCTCGGGATACCCGCGCTGTCCGCCCCCGCCGCACCACAGACCCCGCAGTCGCAGGCCTCGCAGGGGCGCTGACCGGGTACGGCCCCGGTGCGCCCCCCTTACGGACCCCCGCGGGTGGTGAGCGGGGACCCCGGCGGATAGCCTCACCGGGCACAGCCCACGCATGGACGAGTGAGGACCAGCCGTGCCCCTGCCCTTCCTGACGGCCGACCGCTCCTTCGAGGCAGCCGACGACATCGCGTTGCCGCACGACGACCGCGCCCGTTGGCGCCGGCCCTACCGGCCGGGCCCGTGGCGGGTGGGAGCGGCCGCGCTGTGGCTGCTGCTCGCCTCGTTCGTGCTGTTCGGCGCCGTCATCATCGCCCTGACCGCCCCGCCGGCCTCCGCGGGGCTGGTGTTCGCCCTCGCCCTGCTCGTCATCGTCGCGGCGCTGCGGCTGCTGCGCATGGGTGTGTGGGTGAGCGCGCGCGGCCTGCGCCATGTGGACTTCCTCGTCACCCGCACCATGCCGTGGAAGCGGGTCGTCGAGGTGCGTACGGTGCAGACGCCGGTGCGCTGGCTCGGGCTGCCGCGCACGGTGCAGGGGCAGGCGCTGGTCCTCGTACGCCAGGACCGTGCGGCCGAGGAGTCCGCGCCGCTGCTGACCACGCACAGCCTCGACTTCCTGGCGCGACCCTCGGCCTTCGACCGGGCTGCGGACACCGTCGAGGCCTGGGCGGCGGAGTACCGGCGGGGCTGAGCGGCACATGGGACGGGGCCCGGTCCGCACGACCCGGACCGGGCCCCGTCCCGTTGCCAGAGCTGTGGCGCTCGGGCCTCAGCACGACGGTTGCCGCGTGCGGACTCAGCGCGCCGACGACTGGTGCAGCGCGATGGCCCGCTGCATCGCCTTGCGGGCGCGCGGGGTGTCGCGGGCGTCATGGTAGGCGACGGCGAGGCGGAACCAGCTGCGCCAGTCGTCGGGGGCCGCCTCCGTCTCGGCCTTGCGCCGGGCGAAGACCTCGTCGGCCGAGTCCCGGTCGATGCGGCCCGCGGCGGTGCGCTTCAACTCGTCGACGGGCAGTCCGCCCTCGGCGTCGAGTTCGGCGGCAAGCTGGTTGGCCCGGCGGACGAACTGGGTGTTCTTCCACAGGAACCACACACCGATCACCGGCAGGATCAGCACCGCGACCCCGAAGGTGACGGTGAGGAGCGTGCCGGACTGGATGAGCATGACGCCGCGGCTGCCGACCAGGACGAAGTAGAAGACCAGCAGGGCGGCCGTGACGGCGTAGGAGATCTTCGCGCGCATGTGAGCAGGGATCCTCGGGTCAGCCCAGGTCCAGGAAGTGCTCCAGGCCGAACGTCAGGCCGGGCGCCGACACCACGCGGCGCGCGCCGAGCAGGATGCCCGGCATGAAGCTGCTGTGGTGCAGGGAGTCGTGGCGGAGGGTGAGGGTCTCGCCCTCGCCGCCGAGCAGCACCTCCTGGTGGGCGAGCAGCCCGCGCAGCCGTACGGCGTGGACGGGGACGCCGTCCACGCTCGCGCCACGGGCGCCGTCGAGGGCGCTGACCGTCGCGTCCGGCGCCGGTGCCGAGCCGGCCCGGCGGCGCGCCTCCGCGATGAGCTGGGCCGTGCGCGTGGCGGTCCCGGACGGGGCGTCCACCTTGTTCGGGTGGTGCAGTTCGATGACCTCGACCGACTCGAAGTAGGGCGCGGCGATCTGCGCGAACTTCATGGTCAGGACGGCGCCGATGGAGAAGTTCGGGGCGATGAGCACGCCCGTCTCCGGGGACCGGGCGAGCCAGCCGCGCAGCTGCGCGAGGCGCTCCTCGGTCCAGCCGGTGGTGCCGACGACGGCGTGGATGTTGTGCCGCACGCAGAAGTCGAGGTTGCCCATCACCGAGGCGGGGGTGGTCAGTTCGACCGCGACCTGGGCGCCGGTCTCCGCCAGCGTCTCCAGCTTGTCGCCCCGGCCGAGGGCGGCCACCAGTTCCATGTCCTCGGCGGCCTCGACGGCCCGTACCGCCTCGGAACCGATCCGGCCCCTGGCACCGAGGACCGCCACGCGCAGCTTGCTCATGTTCTTGCTTCCTAACCGGAGGTGATGTGACCGCAGGTGTTGTGGCCGGGTGCTCTAGGCGACGGCTTCGTGCAGCCGCGCGGCCTGCTTGTCCTTGAGCGGGCCGATGACCGACAGCGAGGGCCGCCGGCCGAGGACGTCACGGGCGACCGCGCGGACCTCGTCCGGGGTGACCTGCGCGATCCGGGCCAGCATGTCGTCCACGGACATCTGCTCGCCCCAGCACAGCTCGCTCTTGCCGATACGGTTCATCAGCGCGCCGGTGTCCTCAAGGCCGAGCACCGTCGAGCCCTGGAGCTGCCCCATGGCGCGGGCGATCTCGTCGTCGGACAGCCCGTGCTCGGCGACGTGGTCCAGTTCGTCGCGGCAGATCTTCAGCACGTCGTGCACCTGGCTCGGGCGGCAGCCCGCGTACACGCCGAACAGGCCGCAGTCGGCGAACCCGGAGGTGTACGAGTACACGCTGTAGGCCAGGCCGCGCTTCTCGCGGACCTCCTGGAACAGGCGGGAGGACATCCCGCCGCCCAGCGCCGTGTTCAGCACGCCCAGGGCCCAGCGGCGGTCGTCGGTGCGGGCCAGGCCCGGCAGGCCGAGCACCACGTGCGCCTGCTCGGTCTTGCGGCCGAGCAGTTCGACGCGGCCCGCGGTGCGGATCGTGCGGCGGCCGTCGCGCGGGGCGACGGGCACCGCGTCCGGGCTGCCGAGGGCGCCGGCCTTCTCGAAGGCGGCCCTGACCTGGCGTACGACCTTGTTGTGGTCGATGTTGCCCGCGGCCGCCACGACCAGGTGCGTCGGGTCGTAGTGCTTCTTGTAGAAGCGGCGGATGCGGTCCGCGGAGAGGGCGTTGACCGTGTCGACCGTGCCGAGGACGGGCCGGCCGAGGGCGCTGTCACCGAACATGGTGTGCGCGAACAGGTCGTGCACACAGTCGCCGGGGTCGTCCTCGGTCATGGCGATCTCTTCGAGGATGGCACCGCGCTCGACGTTGACGTCCTCTTCGAGGATCAGCGAGCCGGTCAGCATGTCGCAGACGACGTCGATGGCGAGCGGCAGGTCGGTGTCGAGCACGCGCGCGTAGTAGCACGTGTACTCCTTCGCCGTGAACGCGTTCATCTCGCCGCCGACCGCGTCGATCGCGGCGGAGATGTCCAGGGCGGACCTGCGGCCGGTGCCCTTGAAGAGCAGGTGCTCCAGGTAGTGCGTGGCGCCGTTGAGGGACGGCGTCTCGTCACGGGAGCCGACATGCGCCCAGATGCCGAAGGTGGCGGAGCGCACCGAGGGCAGGGTCTCGGTGACGATGCGCAGGCCGCCGGGGAGGGTGGTCTTGCGGACCGTGCCGATGCCGTTGGTGCCCTTGATGAGGGTTTGGGTACGGGCGACGGCCCGCGCCTCCGTGGAGGTGCGGGCCGTCGCCATGGCGTTACGCGACGTCACTTGTCGGCGTCGTCCTTCTTGTCCGAGCCCGCGGCGGCGCCGCCATCGGAGGCACTGTCCTCGCCCTCGATCACCGGGATGAGGGAGAGCTTGCCGCGGGAGTCGATCTCGGCGATCTCGACCTGGACCTTCTGGCCCACACCGAGCACGTCGTCGACGTTCTCCACGCGCTTGCCGCCGGCCAGCTTGCGGATCTGCGAGATGTGCAGCAGACCGTCCTTGCCGGGCAGCAGGGAGACGAACGCACCGAAGGTGGTCGTCTTCACGACCGTACCGAGGTAGCGCTCGCCGACCTCGGGCATCGTCGGGTTGGCGATGCCGTTGATCGTGGTGCGGGCGGCCTCGGCGGACGGGCCGTCGGCGGCACCGATGTAGATCGTGCCGTCGTCCTCGATGGTGATCTCGGCGCCCGTGTCCTCCTGGATCTGGTTGATCATCTTGCCCTTGGGGCCGATGACCTCGCCGATCTTGTCGACCGGGATCTTGACGGTGATGATCCGCGGGGCGTGCGGGGACATCTCGTCGGGCCGGTCGATGGCCTCCATCATCACGTCGAGGATGTGCAGCCGGGCGTCGCGGGCCTGCTTGAGGGCCGCGGCCAGGACGGAGGCCGGGATGCCGTCCAGCTTGGTGTCGAGCTGGAGGGCGGTCACGAAGTCCTTCGTGCCGGCGACCTTGAAGTCCATGTCACCGAAGGCGTCCTCCGCACCGAGGATGTCGGTGAGGGTGACGTAGTGCGTCTCGCCGTCGATCTCCTGGGAGATCAGGCCCATGGCAATGCCGGCGACCGGGGCCTTCAGCGGCACACCGGCGTTCAGCAGCGACATGGTGGAGGCGCAGACGGAGCCCATGGACGTCGAGCCGTTGGAGCCGAGGGCCTCGGACACCTGGCGGATCGCGTAGGGGAACTCCTCGCGGGTCGGCAGGACCGGGACCAGGGCGCGCTCGGCGAGGGCGCCGTGGCCGATCTCGCGGCGCTTCGGGGAGCCGACGCGGCCGGTCTCACCGGTGGAGTACGGCGGGAAGTTGTAGTTGTGCATGTAGCGCTTGCGGGTCACCGGGGAGAGGGTGTCCAGCTGCTGCTCCATGCGGAGCATGTTGAGGGTGGTGACGCCCAGGATCTGGGTCTCGCCACGCTCGAACAGCGCGGAACCGTGCACCCGCGGGATAGCCTCGACCTCGGCGGCGAGCGTCCGGATGTCCGTCACGCCACGGCCGTCGATGCGCTTCTTCTCCTTGATGACGCGCTCCCGGACCAGGCTCTTGGTCAGCGAGCGGTACGCGGCGGAGATCTCCTTCTCGCGGCCCTCGAACTCCGGCAGCAGCTTCTCGGCGGCGAGCTGCTTGACGCGGTCCAGCTCCGCCTCGCGCTCCTGCTTGCCGGCGATGGTGAGCGCCTGGGCCAGCTCGGGCCGGACGGCGCCGGTCAGGGCCTCCAGGACGTCGTCCTGGTAGTCCAGGAAGATGGGGAACTCGCCGACCGGCTTGGCGGCCTTGGCGGCGAGGTCGGCCTGGGCCTTGCACAGGACCTTGATGAACGGCTTCGCGGCATCCAGGCCGGCGGCGACGACCTCCTCGGTCGGCGCCTCGGAGCCGTCGGCGACCAGCTTGATGGTCTCATCGGTGGCCTCGGCCTCGACCATCATGATCGCGATGTCGCCGTCCTCCAGGACGCGACCGGCGACGACCATGTCGAAGACGGCGTCCGCCAGCTCGGTGTGGGTCGGGAACGCCACCCACTGGCCGCGGATCAGCGCGACGCGGACGCCGCCGATCGGACCGGAGAAGGGCAGGCCGGCCAGCTGGGTGGACGCGGACGCGGCGTTGATCGCGACGACGTCGTACAGGTGGTCGGGGTTGAGGGCCATGACCGTGGCGACGACCTGGATCTCGTTGCGCAGGCCCTTCTTGAACGAGGGGCGCAGCGGCCGGTCGATGAGCCGGCAGGTGAGGATCGCGTCCTCGGAGGGGCGGCCCTCACGGCGGAAGAAGCTGCCGGGGATCTTCCCGGCCGCGTACATCCGCTCCTCGACGTCCACCGTCAGCGGGAAGAAGTCGAGCTGGTCCTTGGGGTTCTTGGAGGCGGTGGTGGCCGACAGCACCATGGTGTCGTCGTCCAGGTACGCCACGGCGGAACCGGCGGCCTGCTTGGCCAGGCGGCCCGTCTCGAAGCGGATGGTACGGGTGCCGAAGGCGCCGTTGTCGATGACGGCCTCGGCGTAGTGGGTCTCGTTCTCCACTAGCGTTTTCTCCGTTACTTGTCGTCTTCGTCCCGCGGCTGCCCGTGTGGCAGGGGGACGGTCGCGGAGAAGCGCTCCGTCTGGTGCGGGCCGGTCTTCGATCGAAGCACCCGGGGTTCGCTCCCCCGGGGGCCACTACCGAGGACCGGCGGCGGCGAGGTGCGCTCCTCCTCGTTCATTGTCCTGCTGTGTCGTCCGTATTGCGTTGTGCTACCACACTACAAAGCGTGAGTGACACTCCGCACGTTTCCGTACGTACAGCAAAGGGAGCGGCCCCCGATCGTTCCGGGAACCGCTCCCTTCGCGGCGTCTTACTTGGCGCCCGCCGCACCGCGGCGGATGCCGAGGCGGTCGACCAGGGCACGGAAGCGCTGGATGTCCTTCTTCGCCAGGTACTGCAGCAGGCGGCGGCGCTGACCGACGAGGATCAGCAGACCGCGACGGGAGTGGTGGTCGTGCTTGTGGGTCTTCAGGTGCTCCGTCAGGTCGGAGATCCGGCGGGACAGCAGAGCGACCTGGACCTCGGGGGAGCCGGTGTCGCCCTCCTTGGTACCGAACTCGGAGATGATCTGCTTCTTCGTGGTGGCGTCGAGCGACACGCGTACTCCTCTTGATCTGTGAGTGGCCGCCGAGTGCCCCCGGTCTTCATCTCGGGGGAGCTTCCACAACTCGGAGGCGGGGATCCGTCGCGCGCGTCCGTCAGGGCCCCTGAGGGGTTCCGGGGGGTGCGCGCACATACGGCCGTCACTGAGGGTACCAGGCGGATGCGTGCGCCTTTGCCCCGGCCGCCGAAGCACTCCGCGGCGACCGCGGCGACCACTAGGGTGAGCGCCCGGATCAACGGTATACGTGCGGGAAGGGGTCGCTGCGGCATGGCGGAGACGGCGGAGGAGATCAAGGCGCGCAAGGAGCGGGAGCGCGACGAGCTGTACGCGCTCGACATCTCGGACGTCGAGTGGCACAGCGCGCCGGGCACGGAGGAACACGAGGAGCGGGTCGAGATCGCGTACCTGCCCGGCGGGGCGGTGGCCATGCGGTCGTCCCTCGATCCGGACACCGTGCTGCGGTACACGGAGGCGGAGTGGCGGGCGTTCGTGCTCGGCGCGCGGGACGGCGAGTTCGATCTGGAGCCCGCGCCGCGGGACGGGGCGCCCGCCGCGGAGTGACCGGAGCCCGCCCGGGGTGAACGGCACGCGCGCGTGGGGGAAGGTGCCGGTTCGCGCCCCCCACGCGCGTGTGGCTCGGGATTGCCGCTGAGATCAGGCGCCACATCACTCGCGCCTTCCCCCACGCGCGTGTGGCTCGGTGCCGGTGGCTCAGTGCTTGAGGCCGGCGCTGATGCCGCATCCGATCGCCATCAGGACGGGGTCCTCGGGGCGCCGTCGTCGCGCACCAGTTCCCGCTTGCCGAAGAAGTCCCGGCCCCTCCCGTAGACGATGTCCGTCCGCTCGGGGCCGCTCAGCTCGTAGTCGTCGCCCTCCGGCTGCTGGAAGAAGAGCGTCGGGGTCTCCTCGTCCGTCTCCGGATTCGGGGACCTTCTCGACCGTCTCCCGTACGGCGTCCGGGTGTTGGACGGATCCTCTTCTGCTCTGGCCGGGGGCGGGCGTGACCGGCCTTCAGTACGCCGGTCAACCCTTGTGTGTAGCAGGTTGGTTCGGGCCCGACGCTGATCGAACTCTGCCCCGTTCCGTCCCTCTTGTTCATACTTGTCTCGCGGAATGTTCACCAATACACGGACTGTGTACGGCACTTCCGGGCAGGGTGTGACGGAGTGGGCGCACGCTCGGGGATGGACAGGCCTGCCGGGGCGGGGGGCTCGGTGACTAGGCTGGGAGCGGGCGTGACGCCGGTACCCATGGACGGGACGTCGGCGCCCCAGGGGGAGAGCCGGTGGATCGGACTACCTCGAACGACAACGGACGACTGAGAGCGACACGAGATGGTCGCCCCGGCACGGCACGAGGGTGCTCGACCAAGCAGGAGGAACTGTGAGCAGCGATCGGGACGGGATCCGCGGGGGCTGGGCCACACCCGGCGATGACCAGCCCGACGCGGAGTCGGCCGTCGAGACGACCGGCGAATTCACCATCGACTACGCACCGCCCGCCTGGTACACGCAGAACGCGGCGGGCGCGACGGGGGCGGCCGGGTCTTCCGGGCCCTCGGGGTCATCCGGGTCCGGGTCATCGGGCTCCTCGGGATCCTCCGGGTCGCCCGGTTCGTCGGAGGCGTCCGGTGGGTCACCGGAGCAGGCGGGCGGGCCGGGCGGGGCGTCCGGGTCCGGTACGTCTCCTTCCTCGTTCCCGAGGCAGGGCTCGCCGTTCCCGCCCGGTGCGCCGATTCCGGGTCTGACTCCTCCGCCGCACGCACAGGCCGGCGGAGCGTCGGGCCCCGCTTCTCCGGCGCCCGGAGCCCCGTTCACGCCCCCGGCGCCCGCGCCCGGGGCGCCCTTCACGCCGCCGGCTCCGGCGCCCGGCGCGCCGTTCACTCCGCCCGCGCCCGCCGCGCCTGCGCCCGCGGCCGGGCCGGGAGCGCCGTTCGCTCCGCCCCCGCCGCCCACCGGTAGTCCCGTCGCGGTGCCGAAGCTGCCGGTGGGCAGCGGGTTCGAGCCGCAGCAGCCGCGGCCGGAGACCGGTCCCGCCTCGCCGGCGGCCGTGCCGGA
This sequence comes from Streptomyces sp. NPDC004629, assembly GCF_042873595.1. Taxonomy (NCBI): domain Bacteria; kingdom Bacillati; phylum Actinomycetota; class Actinomycetes; order Kitasatosporales; family Streptomycetaceae; genus Streptomyces; species Streptomyces sp. NPDC004629. The sequence goes on from NZ_JBIALO010000053.1 coordinate 12,573, forward strand.
CCTTCCGGTCGGCGCGGTCCAGCCGTGGACGGCGTCCCCGCCCACGGCTCCCCCGGCCCCTGCCCCGACCGAAGCGGACGAAGAGCAGCCGGACAACGGCGACTTGGAGAGCGGCGCCACGATGCGGTTCTCCTCGGTCGCACTGAAGCGTGACCTCGCGGAACTCGCGGAACTCGCCGGGGGCGCGGGGCGGGCGAGTACGGACGACGGCGTGAACTCCGCGGCGGACGAGACCGTTGCGCCCGCGTCGGGTGACGGCGAGGAGGAGTCGGCGGCGTCGGAGGCGCAGGCCGTCGAGGGTGAGGCGGCCGAAGGTACGGCCGGGGAGCCGGACGCCGACGCCGAGGACCCGGGCGAGGAGCGCGACGACTCGGGCGAGGAGCACGACGACTCCGTGGACGCGGAGCCCGAGCTTGCCGCGGCTGTCGGCACGGCGGCCACGGAGGACGAGGCCGAGACCGGGGCCTCGGAGGAGGACTCGCACCGTGCGCGCGCCTCGGCGGCGGACACGGGTGCCGGCGCGGACACGGACGTGGCTCCGGAAGCCCAGGCCGATACCGATGCGTACGCGGATGGCGACGCCGTCGGCGCCGGGTCCACGGATGTCGGGCAGGCCCTCGACGCCGATAGGACCGTGGCCGCCGACGCGGCACCGCAGGACGCGGTGCCGGCGACTCCGCCCGCACCCCAGGACGCGTTCCCGATCGCGCCTCCGGCACTGCAGGACGCCGTACCCACCACGCCGCCCGCACCGCAGGACGCCGTACCTCCGGTACCCGCCGCGCCGCCTGCCGCTCCGCCGGCACCCCAGGACGCCGTGCCTGCCGCGCCGCCTGCCGCGCCCGTACCGCAGGACGCCGGGCCTCCCGCACCCCCCGTGCCGCAGGGCCCTCCGCCCGCCTGGCCGCCCGTGTCGGGGCCGCAGGGTGCGGTGCCGCCGTTGCCGCCCTCGTACCAGCCCGCCGCGCCCGCGCCCGCCGCGCAGTGGCCCGTGCAGCCGGGGCCGCAGCAGCCCGCCCCCGGTCAGGCGCCCCAGCAGGCACCGGCCGCGCCCGGCCTGCCGGACCCGCGGGGGGCCGGTGCGGAGGGTCCGGCAGCCGGGCCGCCGCAGCAGCCGGCCGTCCAGCCGCTGGCTCCCCAGCCCGCGCCCGCCGCCTGGAACCAGCCCGCACCGCCCATTCCTCAGGGCGGCTACGGTTTCCCGACCCCCGCGGCCCCCCAGCCCGGCGGTGCCCCCGCCCCGGGTCCCGGCACGCCCGCGGGCTACGGCTTCCCGCAGCCCGGAGCCCCGGCCCCGCAGGCGCCCAACGCTCCGGCACCCGCCGCGCAGCCGGGAGCCGCGCAGCCGGCGGCCGACCAGCCGCCCGCCGGACAGCCCGCCGGACAGCCCGCCGGCTACGGCTTCCCGCAGCCGCCGGTCGCCCCCAACCCACCGGCCCAGCCCGGCGGTTACGGCTTCCCGCAGCAGCCCGCGCCGTCGGGGCAGCCGCAGCCCGGCGTGCCGCAGCAGCCCCCCGCCCAGGCTCAGCAGGCCATGCCCCCGCAGGTCCCGCAGCAGCCCGTCGACCCCCGAACGGGCGCCGCCTGGCCGCAGCCGCTCCAGCACGACCAGCGGCAGCCGACCCACCCCGGTGCCGCGCCGCTCGGTTACACCGCGGCCGTGGAGCTGTCCTCGGACCGGCTGCTCAACAACAAGAGGCAGAAGGCGAAGAGCGGCCGGCCGGCCGCCCAGTCCTCCCGTTTCAGGATCGGCGGGAAGAAGGAAGAGGCCGAGCGGCAGCGGAAGTTGCAGCTGATCCGCACCCCGGTGCTGTCCTGCTACCGGATCGCGGTGATCAGCCTCAAGGGCGGCGTGGGCAAGACCACCACGACGACCGCGCTCGGCGCCACACTCGCCAGCGAGCGGCAGGACAAGATCCTCGCCATCGACGCCAACCCGGACGCCGGCACGCTCGGCCGCCGGGTGCGCCGCGAGACCGGGGCGACCATCCGCGACCTCGTCCAGGCGATCCCGTACCTCAACTCGTACATGGACATCCGGCGCTTCACCTCGCAGGCGCCGTCCGGCCTGGAGATCATCGCCAACGACGTCGACCCGGCCGTGTCCACGACCTTCAACGACGAGGACTACAGGCGCGCGATCGACGTGCTCGGCCGGCAGTACCCGGTCATCCTCACCGACTCGGGCACCGGCCTGCTGTACAGCGCGATGCGCGGGGTGCTCGACCTCGCCGACCAGCTCATCATCATCTCGACGCCGTCCGTGGACGGCGCGAGCAGCGCCAGTACCACGCTGGACTGGCTGTCCGCGCACGGGTACGCCGACCTGGTCGCGCGGTCCATCACCGTGATCTCCGGGGTGCGCGAGACCGGGAAGATGATCAAGGTCGAGGACATCGTGTCGCACTTCGAGACCCGGTGCCGCGGCGTGGTCGTGGTGCCCTTCGACGAGCACCTGGCCGCCGGTGCCGAGGTCGACCTCGACATGATGCGCCCGAAGGTGCGCGAGGCGTACTTCAACCTGGCCGCCATGGTCGCCGAGGACTTCACCCGGCACCAGCAGGCGCAGGGGCTGTGGACCAGCGACGGCAACCCGCCGCCGGTGGCCGCGCCGCCGCTGCCGGGCCAGCCGCTGCCCGGCCAGCCGGCACCCGGGCAGCCGGCACCGGGGCAGCCGTACCAGCAGGTCCCGGGGCAGCAGCCGTACCAGCAGCAGAGCCGGCCCTATCCGCAGCCCGGATACCCGCAGCAGGGCCAGCCGCCGGCCCAGCCCCCTCAGGGGCCGCCCCCGCGGTAGGACGGCGGTACGGCAAGGCGAAGGGCGGCCGGTGCGGTGAGGCACCGGCCGCCCTTCGGCGTTCTGGGCGGCGGGCTATGCGTCGTCCGCCGCGATCAGCTCCCGGCAGCGCTTCACGTCGTCGGCCATCTGCTCCAGCAGGGCCTCCAGCGAGTCGAACCTCGCCTGCCCGCGCACATACACCAGGAAGTCCACGGCGACATGCAGCCCGTACAGGTCGAGGCCCACGCGGTCGATGGCGTACGCCTCCACCGTGCGCTCGGTGCCGTCGAACTGCGGGTTGGTGCCGACGGAGATCGCGGCCGGCATGACCTCGCCCTGGGCGTGCAGATAACCGGCGTACACGCCGTCGGCCGGGATCGCGGTGTGCGGAAGCGTCTCGACGTTGGCGGTGGGGAAGCCCAGTTCGCGACCGCGCTGGGCGCCGCGGACGACCACGCCCTCCACGCGGTGCGGGCGGCCCAGGATCTCCCGGGCGCCCGCGACGTCGCCCTCGGCGACCAGACGCCGGGTGAGCGTCGAGGAGAACGGCTCGCCGTCGCCCGCGGCGCCGGTCACGAACAGGTCGACGACCTCGACCTCGAAGTCGTAGATCTCGCCCTGCTCGGTGAGGAACCGCACGTTGCCGGCCGCCCGGTGGCCGAAGCGGAAGTTCGGGCCCTCGACGACCGCCCTGGCGTGCAACTTGTCGACCAGGACCTTCACGACGAACTCGGCGGGCGACAGCTTCGAGAACTCGGTGGTGAACGGCAGGATCAGCACCGCGTCCACGCCCAGCTCGGCCATCAGCTCGGCCCGGCGGTGGTGCGGGGCGAGCAGCGGGGGGTGGCTGCCCGGGCGGACGACCTCGCTGGGGTGCGGGTCGAAGGTCACCACGACGGAGGGGACGCCCAGCTGGCGTGCGCGGTCCACGGTGTGCTTGATGATGAGCTGGTGGCCGCGGTGGACTCCGTCGTAGGAGCCGATGGTGACGACGCTGCGCCCCCAGTCCTGGGGGATGTCCTCCAAGCCACGCCAGCGCTGCACTGTGACCGCTCCTCGAACCCGTGTCCGTTTCTACCTGACCGCTTACGCAGGTCTAAGGGTGCCATGCCGGGTGCGCCCGGCCCGCATCGGCATGGGGTTGTGACCGGGCGCACGCGGGCACCGCCTGTCCGGGAACCGCCCGGACCACCGATCGTACGGAACCCGTGTTACGCGGGACCGCGCACGCCCCCAGGGTGCCGAGCATCCGACGCGCGCCCCGGGCCGGCCACGCAGCGGCTCGGCGAGGGCGCTCGGCTCCGGGCCGGGCACGCCCCTCGTCCGGGCGGCGCCCGGGGTGGTTCGGCGCAGCGGCACCGCGAAGCCGACGCCGCGGTGGTCGGACCGCAGCGCGGTGCCGAGGACGGACCCGACGGCTCCGGTCCACGCGTCGATCACGGGCCCCCGGCGGCCCCGCCGCCCAGCCGCCCAGCCGCCCAGCCGCCCAGCCGCAGCGCGTCCCGCCCCGCCGTACCGACCGGCAACTACTGTGCGCGGTCGGGGAGATGGAAGCGGCCCGTGGCCGTGCAGGCCGCTCGGTCGCGCCGATCACGCGTGCCTCGCGCCAGCGGCCGGGCCGCCGGGAAACCGGTGCCGCGCAGTCGGTCGGCCGGGGCGCGGGTCTGCATCAGGGACTCGTCAGGACAGGTCGCCTGACGAAAGCGCCCCCTTGCGCTCCCCCGGTTCACTCCGAGCGCCTGCCCGGCCGGGTGAATGGGCGGGGACGGCTGGATAACCCTAGGGGTGGGGGAACCGAGGGGGAACCGTGGAGCGGCGGCAGTGGCACCCCGTGCCCCGCCGCTCCACGGGGCCGGACGAAGCCGTCAGGCGAAGACTGCCAGGCTCTTCGCCTTGCCCTTGTGTTCCTCGACGAGCGCGAGGAAGCGGCCCTCGGGGTCGAACACCGCGATGGGGCCGCGGCCCGCGTACACGTCGGGCATCTCCAGCCGTACGCCGTTGAGAAGCAGCCTGGCCCGCTTGGCATCCACGTCCCAGCGTGGGAAGGCGGCCGCGGCGGCCTGAGCGATCGGCATCACGGTCAGCTCCTGCTGGAGCTGGTCCAGGGTCCGCGCCGACTCCAGTCGGTACGGTCCGACGCGGGTGCGGCGCAGCGCGGTGAGGTGACCGCCCACGCCCAGATCGGCGCCCAGGTCGCGGGCGAGGGCGCGGATGTAGGTGCCGGAGGAGCAGACGACCGAGACCACCAGGTCGAGCACCGGGGTGCCGTCCTCGGCGACGGCGTCCCGGACGTCGTACACCGCGAAGGAGGAGATGGTGACCGGCCGGGCGGGGATCTCGAAGTCCTCGCCCTCGCGGGCCCGTTTGTAGGAGCGCACTCCGTCGATCTTGATGGCGCTGACCTTGGACGGCACCTGCATGATGTCGCCGGACAGCTTGGCGATACCGGCGTCGATGGCGTCGCGGGAGACCCTGGAGGCGTCGATGGCGGCGGTGATCTCGCCCTCGGCGTCGTCGGTGAGCGTCGTCTGACCGAGCCGGACGGTGCCCAGGTATTCCTTCTCCGTCAGGGCGAGGTGCCCGAGGAGCTTCGTCGCCTTCTCGACGCCGAGGACGAGCACGCCGGTCGCCATCGGATCGAGGGTGCCCGCGTGCCCGACGCGGCGCGTCCGCGCGATCCCGCGCATCTTGGCGACCACGTCGTGCGAAGTGAAGCCCGACGGCTTGTCGACGATGACGAGGCCGTCGGGCGTGGTGTGCTTGCTGGTCATTCGCCGGCGACGTCCGTCTCGTCGTCCGATTCGGGCTTGCGGTACGGGTCCGCCTCACCGGCGTACGCCGCGCCCGCTGACGCCTCGCGCACCTTCGCGTCGGAGGCGCGCGCCCGGTCGAGGAGGTCCTCGATGTTCCGGGCGGTGTCCGGCAGGGCGTCCGCGACGAAGGTGAGCGTCGGCGTGAACTTCACGCCGGCGGCCCGGCCGACCTCGGAGCGCAGGATGCCCTTGGCGCTCTCCAGTCCGGCCGCGGCGGCCTGCCGCTCCTCGTCGTCGCCGTACACCGTGTAGAAGACGGTCGCCTCCCGCAGGTCTCCGGTGACCCTGGTGTCCGTGATGGTGACGTGCGAGCCGAGCCGCGGGTCCTTGATCCCGCGCTGCAGCTTCTGGGCCACCACCTCCCGGATGAGGTCCGCCAGCCTTTTCGCCCGCGCGTTGTCGGCCACTGGTCCGTCTCCCGTTCTTTCTTCTTCTGCGTTCTGTGGTCAGTCGTCGTCGCCGTGGAAGCGCCGCCGTACCGACAGCAGCTCCACTTCGGGGCGGCCGGCGACCAGCCGTTCGCACCGGTCGAGTACGTCGCTCAAGTGCCCCGCGTCGCCGGAGACCATCGCGAGGCCGATCAGGGCCCGGCGATGGAGGTCCAGATGATCCACCTCGGCCGCGCTCACCGCGTACTTGCGCTGCAGTTCGGCGACGATCGGGCGGACGACGGAGCGCTTCTCCTTCAGCGACCGTACGTCGCCGAGGAGGAGGTCGAAGGACAGCGTCCCCACGTACATGTGTGTCTCCGGATGACCCGCCGGTACGGGATCGATGGCCCTGCCCTCGGGATCGGGAGGGACATCAAGAACGGTACCGCGTGCCTGCCGGCGGCTCGACGGGGTTTTCGCGGTGCCGTCTGCTGCGGTTACCGCCCGGGGGCTCCGCCCCCAGACCCCCCGGTTTTCTGCCCACCCACCCGCCCGAATCGGTGGGTCGAGCCGCTACCCCCGCGGGGCTCCGCCCCCGACCCCACAGGCCCGCCGAGTCGGGTCGGTGGGAAAGGGCGCCGGCCGGCGGAACCTACGTCCCGCCGGCCGGCTTCAAGCCCGGCCGGAGCCTATGCCCGCGGCTTCTCCCGCATCTCGTACGTCGCGATGACGTCGTCGACCTTGATGTCGTTGAAGTTGCCGAGGTTGATACCGCCCTCGAACCCTTCACGGATCTCGGTGACGTCGTCCTTGAAGCGACGCAGGCCGTCGATGGTGAGGTTCTCCGCGACGACCTTGCCGTCGCGCAGCAGGCGCGCCTTGGTGTTGCGCTTGACCTCGCCCGAGCGGATGAGCACACCGGCGATGTTGCCCAGCTTGGACGACTTGAAGACCTCGCGGATCTCCGCCGTGCCCAGCTCGACCTCTTCGAACTCCGGCTTGAGCATGCCCTTGAGGGCCGCCTCGATCTCCTCGATCGCCTGGTAGATGACCGAGTAGTACCGGACGTCCACGCCCTCGCGCTCGGCCATCTGCTGCGCACGGCCTGCCGCGCGCACGTTGAAACCGATCACGATGGCGTCGGAGCCCATCGCCAGGTCGATGTCGGACTCCGTGACCGCACCGACGCCGCGGTGCAGGACGCGGATGTCGACCTCTTCGCCGACGTCCAGCTGGAGCAGCGAGGACTCCAGTGCCTCGACGGATCCGGAAGCGTCACCCTTGATGATCAGGTTCAGCTGCTGGACCTCGCCGGCCTTCAGCACCTTGTCCAGGTCCTCCAGGGACACACGGCGCGTGCGCTTCGCGAAGGCCGCGTTGCGCTCGCGAGCGGCGCGCTTCTCCGCGATCTGGCGGGCCGTACGGTCCTCGTCGACCACGAGGAAGTTGTCGCCTGCGCCCGGGACGTTGGTCAGACCCAGGACCTGGACCGGCGTGGACGGGCCGGCCTCGGCGACGTTGTTGCCGTTGTCGTCGAGCATGGCCCGGACACGGCCGTAGGCGTCGCCGACGACCATCGTGTCGCCCACGCGGAGCGTGCCTCGCTGGACGAGGACCGTCGACACGGCACCACGGCCGCGGTCGAGCCGGGACTCGATCGAGATGCCCTGTGCGTCCTGGTTCGGGTTGGCCCGCAGGTCCAGGGCGGCGTCGGCGGTCAGCACGACCGCCTCCAGCAGGCTGTCGATGTGCAGACCCTGCTTGGCGGAGATGTCGACGAACATCGTTTCGCCGCCGTACTCCTCGGCCACCAGGCCGTACTCGGTCAGCTGACCGCGCACCTTGGTCGGGTCCGCGCCCTCGACGTCGATCTTGTTGACCGCGACCACGATCGGCACGTCGGCCGCCTTGGCGTGGTTCAGGGCCTCGACCGTCTGCGGCATCACACCGTCGTTGGCCGCGACCACGAGGATCGCGATGTCCGTCGACTTCGCACCGCGGGCACGCATGGCGGTGAACGCCTCGTGACCCGGGGTGTCGATGAAGGTGATCGCCCGCTCTTCGCCGTTGACCTCGGTCGCGACCTGGTAGGCACCGATGTGCTGGGTGATGCCGCCGGCCTCGCCCGCGATGACGTTCGTCTTGCGGATGGCGTCGAGGAGTCGGGTCTTTCCGTGGTCGACGTGACCCATGACGGTGACGACCGGCGGGCGGACCACCAGGTCCTCCTCGGAGCCCTCGTCCTCGCCGAACTCGATGTCGAAGGACTCCAGGAGCTCGCGGTCCTCCTCCTCGGGGCTGACGATCTGAACCGTGTAGTTCATCTCGCCGGCGAGGAGTTGCAGGGTCTCGTCGGAGACGGACTGCGTCGCGGTGACCATCTCGCCCAGGTTCATCATGACCGCGACGAGCGACGCCGGGTTGGCGTTGATCTTCTCCGCGAAGTCCGTGAGCGACGCGCCGCGGGAGAGACGGATGCTCTCGCCGTTGCCGCGCGGCAGCATCACGCCGCCGACGCTCGGGGCCTGCATGGCCTCGTACTCCTGGCGCCGCTGCCGCTTCGACTTGCGGCCACGGCGCGCGGGACCACCGGGACGACCGAAGGCGCCCTGCGTGCCGCCACGGCCACCGGGGCCGCCGGGACGACCGCCGAAGCCGGGACGGCCACCGCCGCCGGCGCCGCCGAAGCCGCCACCGCCGCCGCCACCGCCGGGACGGCCGGCGAAGCCGCCACCGCCGCCGGGACGACCGCCGCCGCCACCGCCGGGACGGCCGGCGAAGCCGCCGCCACCGCCGGGACGACCGCCGCCGCCACCGCCGGGACGGCCGGCACCTGCCGGGCCGCGACCGCCGCCGGGGCCCGGACGCGGACCGGCAGCGGGACGCTGCGGCATCATGCCGGGGTTCGGACGCGGACCGCCGGGACCGCCACCGGGACGCGGACCGCCCTGCGGGCGGGGCATACCGGCCGGGCTGGGCCGACCGGAGGAACCGGAGTGACCACCGGGACCCTGCGGACGCGGACCGCCGCCCTGGGCGCCGGGCGCCTGCGGACGGGGGCCGCCGCCGGGGCCGCCGGGGCCCGGACGCGAGCCCTGCGGACGGGGCGCCTGCGGGCGCGCCATGCCGGTGGAGCCACCGGAGGTGAAGGGGTTGTTGCCCGGTCGCGGACCGGCCGGACGGGCGCCGGGACGCCCTTGACCGCCGGAGCGCGGGGCACCCTGGCCCTGACGGCCCTGACCCTGGCCCTGGCCGCCCGGACGGCCACCGGGCTTGGGGGCGCCGGGACGGGCACCGGGACGCGGACCCTGGGCGGCCGGGGCCGGAGCCGGGGCCGACGGCGGAGCGGTGAACTCCGGCGTGGTGGGCGCCGCGGGGGCCGGACGGGGCGCGGGCTTCGGGCCCGGGCGCGGTCCGGGGGCCGACGGGGCCGACGGGGCCGACGGCTGCTGGGCCGACGGCTGTTGGACCGCGGGCTGCTGAGCCGCGGGCTGCTGTGCCGCGGGCGGCCTGGGGGCGGCCGGCTTCGGTGCAGCCGGACGCTCCCCCACTGCCCTGGCGGCGTGGGAGTTGCCCCCGGCCTGCGCCGGGCTCGGCGCGCCGGGCTTGGGGGCGGCCTTGCGCGGGGCGGGCTTGGCGGCGGACCTGCCGTTGCCACCGCCCTGGAAGGCGTCGGTCAGCTTACGTACTACGGGCGCCTCGATCGTCGAGGACGCCGAACGGACGAATTCACCGAGTTCCTGGAGCTTGGCCATGACGACCTTGCTCTCCACACCGAACTCCTTGGCGAGTTCGTAGACCCGGACCTTAGCCACTTCGCTCCTTTGAGGTCCGGGTTGCGGCCGGACCGTCGCTAGTTCATGGGCGTACTCATCGCGTACTCATCGAGTGCTCATCGCAATCTCGACCTGCTTTCGACTCGCGAGGTACCAGACCGCACGGGGTTTCGTACGGCACCGTCTTTCCTTGCCGTGTTGCCTCAGCAACTGTGTGTCTGCTCGACGTACCGGCGCAACGCCATTACGTCGAGCGGTCCCGGGACGCGGAGCGCCCGCGGAAACACCCGGCGGCGTACCGCCTGATCGAGACAGACCGGGACGGGGTGCACATAAGCACCCCGGCCGGGCAGCGTACCGCGAGGATCGGGGACGCAGGCGTCCTCGACCGCCACGATGCGCAACAGTTCGATCTTGACCGCTCGCTGCCTGCACCCCACACAGGTGCGCTCTGGGCATGCGCGGGCTCGCGTCCGGCCAGACACTGCTCAGTCTACCTCCCCGCACCGACCTCACCCCTTCGGGGTAAAGATCGAACGGTTGTTGTCGTGTTCCAAGCGACGTGCGGCTTGGATCTATTCCCCCCGACCGGGTCAGCTCACTCGGGCGACTGCTCGGTGTCGGGACGGATGTCGATGCGCCAGCCCGTGAGCCGGGCGGCGAGCCGGGCGTTCTGTCCCTCTTTGCCGATCGCCAGTGACAGCTGGTAGTCGGGCACGGTCACCCGGGCGGACCGGGCCGCCATGTCCACGACGTCCACCTTGGAGACCCGCGCGGGCGACAGCGCGTTCGCCACCATCTCCGCCGGGTCGTCCGACCAGTCCACGATGTCGATCTTCTCGCCGTTCAGCTCGCCCATCACATTGCGCACCCGGCCGCCCATGGGGCCGATGCAGGCGCCCTTGGCGTTCAGACCCGGACGGGTGGAGCGGACGGCGATCTTGGTGCGGTGACCGGCCTCACGGGCGATCGCGGCGATCTCCACGGACCCGTCGGCGATCTCCGGCACCTCCAGCGCGAAGAGCTTCTTCACCAGATTGGGGTGGGTGCGCGAGAGGGTGACCGACGGCCCGCGGACGCCCTTGGCCACCCGGACGACGTACGAACGCAACCGCGTGCCGTGCGGGTAGGTCTCGCCGGGGACCTGCTCCTGCACCGGCAGGATGGCCTCCAGCTTGCCGATGTCGACGAGCACGTTCTTCGGGTCGCGGCCCTGCTGCACCACGCCGGTGACGATGTCGCCCTCGCGGCCCGCGTACTCGCCGAGCGTCGCGTCGTCCTCCGCGTCCCGCAGGCGTTGCAGGATGACCTGCTTGGCGGTGGTGGCGGCGATCCGGCCGAAACCGGACGGGGTGTCGTCGAACTCGCGGGGCTCCTGGCCCTCTTCGAGGTCCTCGGGGTCCTCCTTCGCCCACACGGTCACATGCCCGGTCTCCCGGTTGAGCTCCACGCGCGCGTGTCGGCGGCTTCCCTCGGTGCGGTGGTAGGCGATGAGGAGGGCCGACTCGATCGCCTCGACCAGCAGGTCGAAGGAGATCTCCTTCTCCCGTACCAAGCCCCGCAGGGCGCTCATGTCGATGTCCACGGCTACGCCTCCTCTTCCTTCTTGTCGTTTTCCTTCTTGTCGTTCGTGGCGGACTGCTCGCTGTCCTTGCGGCTGAACTCGACCTGCACGCGCGCCTTGGCGATGTCCGGGAAGGCGAGTCTGCGCGCGGTCGGCCTGCGGCCCTTGACACCGGGCACCTCAAGGTCGAGGCCCTCCTCGTCCACCGCGAGGACCCGGGCCACCAGTTCGCCGCCCTCGTGGAGCTGGAACTTCACCAGACGGTCCGTGGCACGCACGTAGTGGCGGTGTTCGGTCAGGGCGCGCTCCGCTCCCGGGGTACCCACCTCCAGGTCGTACGCGCCCGCGCCCATCGCGTCCGTCTCGTCGAGCTTCGCCGAGAGCACGCGGCTCACATCGGCGATCCGGTCCAGATCCGCACCGGTGTCGGAGTCGACGACAACACGCAGCACCCGCTTGCGTCCTACGGAGTCCACGGCGATCTCTTCGAGATCGAGGCCCTGCGAGGTGACGAGCGGTTCCAGCAGTTCTCGCAGCCTCTCGCTCTGGGTGGTGCTCATCCGGGTGACTCCTCGGCCGCGTGTGCTGTTGTGGGATGGGTCGCGTGTCTGGTCAAAGGGTATCCGGTCGTGGGGGGTGTTGCCGTCCACCTGCGCACGAGCGGTGCCGATGACCGGCGCCCGGAAGGCACGCGGGTACGGTGATCACGAGCCTGCCCCCTTCTCGTCGTACGAGTTCCCCCGAGGACGTCTGCCGTGCCCCTCTCCCCGCCCTCGCGCGCCCTGTCGGGGCCGCGGAGAAGAACCCTGCTCGCCTCGGCCGCCGGAACGGTGCTCCTCGTGGGCTGCTCCGGCGGGGACGGGGATTCCGGCACCGCCGACGACGGTCCGTCGGCCGCCGACCGGACACGCGTGCGTGCCGCCCGGGACAGCCGGGAACTGGCGGCGGGGTACGACGCCGTGCTCGCCGCGCATCCGGCGCTGGCACGGCGGTTGCGGCCGCTGCGGGCCGAGGTCGTGGCGCACGCGGCGGCGTTCGAGGAAGGGACGCCGGCCCCGTCGCCGTCCCCGTCCGCCTCCCCGTCCCCGTCCGCCACCGCGGCGGTCCCGGCACGTGCCACGGAGGCACTGGCCGGGCTCGCCCTCGCCGAACGCGAGCTGGCCGACCGGCGCGCCGAGGCGCTGCTTGAGGTCCCGGGCGAGCTGGCGCGGCTGCTGGCATCGGCGGCGGCGGCCGGGGCGGCACACGCCTATCTGCTGGCGGACGACGGCAAGTGAGCGGAACGACTGAGCGGGAGCGCCCGGCTCGCCGGGCAGCGCGTTGAAGGAGGGCTCCGGGTGAGCGAGGCGCAGGACGGCTGGCTGACGGCACTACAGGCGGCGCTGGCCGCCGAGCACGCGGCCGTGTACGGGTACGGGGTGGTCGGCGGGCGGATCGCCGCGGGGCGCCGGGCAGAGGCGCGGGCGGCGTGGGACGCGCACCGGGCGCGGCGGGACGCGCTGGCGCGCGAGGTGCGCGACCGGGGCGGTGAGCCGGTCGCGGCGAGCGCCGCCTACGCGCTGCCGTTCCCGGTGCCGGACTCGGCCGCCGCGCTGCGGCTCGCCGCCGAGTTGGAGGAGCGGGTCGCCGGTGTCTACTCCGACCTGGTGCGGGCGGTCTCGGGCCGGCAGCGCGGCTCGGCCGCGGCGGCGCTGCGGGAAGCAGCGGTGCGCGCGGTGCGCTGGCGCGGGGAGAGCGTAGCCTTCCCTGGTCTCGCCGAACGGGTCGGCGAGACGACCGGGAGCGGCCGGGCTCCGGCGACGCGGACGCCGTAGCCCCGTACAGCAGGAAGGGAACGACTCGCGCATGTCTTTCGAACCGCCGCGCCGCCTGGTGCGCGCGCTCGGTGAGACGGCACCGGACGGTGACGACTGGTTGGAGAAGCTGCCCGAGGCGGCCCGGCAGGCCGTTGCTCTGCGCGAGTTGACCGTGGAGCGGGTGCAGGTGCCGGGCGGGCGCAGCAGCCTGGTGCTGCTGGTGCGGCGGGCGGACGGGTACCCGGCCGTGCTGAAACTGGCGCCGCGCCGGGCCAGGCCGGAGAGCGAGCGGGCGGCGCTCGCGCACTGGGGCGGGCTGGGCGCCGTCCAGTTGCTTGAGCCCTTCGTGACGGAGGGCGAGCTGCTGCTGGAGCGGCTGCACCCGGATGTGTCGGTGCGCTCGCTGCCGGAGGCGCGGGCGTTGCTGGAGGCGGCCGGGACGCTGCGACGGCTGTGGGTCGAGCCGCCCGGCGGTGCGGCCGGGCACCCGTTCGAGACGGTGGCCGAGCGGACCGGGCGGCAGGCGGCGGCGATGCGGGCCGGGGCGGACGCCGAGGTGCTGCCGCTGGTCGACGCGGCGCTCACGGCCCGCGGGGAACTGCTCGCGGCGCCGCCCGAGCACCGGCTGCTGCACGGCACGTTCCGGCAGAGCAAGGTGCTCGCCGGGGAGCGGATGCCGTGGCTCGCGGTGGGGCCGGACCCGGTGGTCGGCGAGTGCGCCTTCGACCTGGCCCGGCTGGTCCGGGACCGGGTGGAGGACCTGATCGCCGCCCCGTCGGGCTCGGCGACCACCCGCCGCCGGGTGAAGCGGCTCGCCGAGGCACTGGACGTCGACCAGGACCGCCTGCGGGGCTGGACCCTGTTCCGCGCGGTGGAATCCGCCCTGCGGTCCCGCCGAGCGGGCCGCACCAAAGACACCGAACTCCTCCTGGAGTTCGCGACCTGGCTGTAGGACCGACCCCCGGGGGCCGAACCGGGCCAGGGGCGCACCGGGTTCCGGCCCTGGCCACCACCGACACCCTCCCGACCGGTCTCAGCCACCCTCCCCAGCGGCCTTCCGCGACAGCCCGCGAAAGGAATCGCACAGTGCCGGTCCGGACGGGACCTCAGGGCGTCCGCCCCGAGAGATTCCGCAGCCCCGGGCCGGAACCCGCGGTCACCTCGGACGGAGACTCCCTGACTCCCCACAGGGATTCCGCCACGGCCCCTCCGGACGAGTTGTCGAGGCGGACGCCTCCCAAGAGATCCCCCACCCCCACTCGGCTGGGAGCCCCTGGCCCCCCGGTGCCGGTCCGGACGGGCTTTCAGGGTGTCTGGCCGGGCGAGAGCCCGGCGGCCGCGGTCGTCTCGGGCGGGTGCTTGGGGGCCGGCCCGGGGAGGAGCGGGGCCCCGGCCGGAAGGCCGGGGTGTCGGTCGGAAGGCCGGGGTGTCGGTCGGAAGGCCGGGGTGTCGGTCGGGATCGCCTGTGTGGCGGAAGGATTCCGCTGTGACGCCGGAGGGGTCAGTGGGCTGTCAGGCGGGTGATCGCCTCGGGGATGGTCAGGTCCTCGCGGTGGCCGGTCCTGCGGTCCTTCAGTTCGAGGACGCCCTCGCCCGCGCGGCGGCCCACCACCAGGATGCGGGGTACGCCGATCAGCTCGGAGTCCGTGAACTTCACGCCCGGTGAGACCCCGGCCCGGTCGTCGACCAGGACGCGGAGGCCGGCGGCGGCCAGCTTCTCGGAGACGTCGAGCGCCACCTCGGTCTGCAGGGCCTTGCCCGCGGCCACCACGTGCACGTCCGCCGGGGCGACCTCCGCGGGCCAGCACAGGCCCTGCTCGTCGGCGGTCTGCTCGGCGAGGGCGGCGACCGCGCGGGAGACGCCGATGCCGTAGGAGCCCATGGTCACCCGGACCGGCTTGCCGTTCTGGCCGAGGACGTCGAGCTTGAGGGCGTCGGCGTACTTGCGGCCCAGCTGGAAGATGTGGCCGATCTCGATGGCGCGGTCCAGCTTGAGGCCGGTGCCGCAGTTCGGGCACGGGTCGCCCTCCTGCACCACGACGACGTCGACGTACTCGTCCACCTCGAAGTCACGGCCGGCGACCACGTTCCTGGCGTGCACGTGCTCCTTGTTGGCGCCCGTGATCCACGCAGTGCCCGGCGCCACCCGCGGGTCGGCGAGGTACTTCACCTTCTCCAGGCCCTGCGGTCCGACATAGCCGCGGACCAGGTCGGGACGGCCCGTGAAGTCCTCGGCGGTGACCAACTCGACGGCGGCCGGGGCGAAGTGCGCCTCGACCTTGTCCATGTCGACCTCGCGGTCGCCGGGTACGCCCACGGCGACGATCTCGCCGTCGACCTTGACCAGGAGATTCTTAAGGGTGGCGGACGCCGGGACGCCGAGGGAGGCGGCCAGGGTCTCGATGGTCGGGGTGTCCGGGGTGGGGATCTCCTCGGCCGCGGGCACCAAGGAGCCGTCCACCGGCTTGAGTTCGTAGCTGATCGCCTCGGTGTTGGCCGCGAAGTCGCAGTTCGGGCAGTCCGCGAAGGTGTCCTCGCCGGCCCCGGCCGGGGCCAGGAACTCCTCGGACTTGGAGCCGCCCATGGCGCCCGCGGTGGCGGCGCAGATGCGGTAGTCGAGGCCGAGCCGGTCAAAGATCCGCTGGTAGGCCTGCCGGTGCAGGGCGTAGGACCGCGCGAGGCCGTCGTCGTCCAGGTCGAAGGAGTACGAGTCCTTCATCAGGAACTCGCGCCCGCGCAGGATGCCCGCGCGCGGCCGGGCCTCGTCGCGGTACTTGCTCTGGATCTGGTAGAGGATGACCGGCAGGTCCTTGTAGGAGGACGCCTGGTCCTTCACCAGCAGGGTGAAGATCTCCTCGTGGGTCGGCCCGAGCAGATAGTCGCCGCCCTTGCGGTCCTGGAGACGGAACAGCTCGGGGCCGTACTCGTCCCAGCGGCCGGTCGCCTCGTACGGCTCGCGCGGCAGCAGCGCGGGCAGCAGCACCTCCTGGGCACCGATCGCGTCCATCTCCTCACGGACGATGCGCTCCACATTGGCGAGGACCCGCTTGCCGAGCGGCAGCCAGGACCACACGCCGGCGGCGGTGCGGCGCACATAGCCGGCGCGGACGAGCAGCTTGTGGCTGAGGACCTCGGCGTCCGCCGGGTCGTCACGCAGCGTCTTGGCCATCAACTGGGACATGCGCTGGACCGGTGCGTTCGCCATCGTTCTCGTACTCCTGCCGGGGAAGGGTGATGGCTAGGAGGTTAGCCGGGCGGCTGCCGTGGCCGGAAATCCATTCCCGGCCGGAGGCGCCGCAGGGGCAGCGGCGCCCCCATGACCGCGTACGGTCTGGGCGCGCTGGGGAACAGGACCTGGCGGGCCAGGTCCCGGTAGCCGAGGGAGTGGTACAGGCCGCGGGCCGGGCTGTCGGTGTCGATGGCGGAGAGGATCGAGCGGGGTTCGGCGGCTCCGTCGGTGATGGTGATGATCAGGGCACGGCCGATGCCCCGGTTCTGGTACTGCGGGTGGACATGCAGCTCGGTGATCACGAAGGAGTCGTCGAGCCACTGGTCGTGGCCCTGCGCCCGCAGATACGGCTCCACGACGGTGGACCACCAGTGCGTGCGGTCGTTGGGCATGCCGTACACGAATCCGACGAGCCGGCCCGCGACGGTCGCGCCGAAGGCACGCGCGCCCGGGTAGGTCATGTGGCGCAGGACGATGTGACGGCGCACGGCGATCTCTTCGGCGCCGAGCCCGAAGGCGACGGCCTGGACGGCTAGGGCCTCGTCGACGTGGGCGGAGAGGTCCAAGGGGCCGATCACGAGGTCCATGGCCCGGAGCCTACAGGGGTGTTTCGGATGTCCGGAGGGCCCGTGCGTCGCTTGTGGCCGAGAGGCGGCCCCGCGTGGCTCGGGAACGCCACATAGGGCGCAGCCGACTCAGGGGGCACAGGGGCTCAACTGGCTGGGTGGGCCCTGCCGGCTCAGCCGGCTCACCCGCGTCGACCCCCTGGGTAGCGGCCGGTTCAGAACAGCACGCTCATGAACGCGCCGACCTCCCGGAAGCCCACCCGCAGATAGGTGCGCCTGGCCGGGGTGTTGAAGTCGTTGACGTACAGGCTCGCCACGGGGGCCACGTCCGCCAGCGCGTAGCGCAGCACCGCCGCCATGCCGGGGGCGGCGCGACCCCGCCCCCGGTACTCGGGGGCCACCCAGACGCCCTGGATCTGGCAGGCACGGTCGGTCGCCGCGCCGATCTCCGCCTTGAACACGACCCTGCCGTTCTCGTCGAGCCGGGCGAAGGAGCGGCCGGAGCCGACGAGTTCGGCGACCCGGGCCTGGTAGAGCAGTCCGCCGTCGCCGGCCAGCGGGGAGACGCCGACCTCCTCGGTGAACATCGCCACGCACGCCGGCATGATCGTCTCCATCTCGTCCTTGCGGATGCGGCGGACGTAGGGGTCCGGGGCGATGTCGACGGGCAGCCGGTCGGTGACCATCAGCGGCTGGTGGGCGCGGACCTCGCGGGCCGGGCCCCAGTGCGGTTCGAGGAGGCGCCACAGCTGGGCGGTGGGTCCGGCGGGGCCGACGATGGAGGAGCAGCGGCGGCCGGCCCGGCGGGCCCGGTCGGCGAAGGCGCGCACGGCCCTCGGGGTGGCGCAGATCGGCACCAGGTTGGCGCCCGCGTAGCACAGGGAGGTCAGCATGCCGTCCTCGTACCAGCCCCACATCTCCCCGCCGAGCCGCCACGGATCGAGGCCCGCCACCTGCACCCGGGACGTCACGAAGGCGTTCGCGACGGGCTCGCGGTCGAGGACGGCGAGCGCGGCGTCCAGGTCGCTCGGTTCGAGCACCCGTGAGGTGGTCTGGGTCAACACGTGCGGGGCCTCACCCTGGGGGTTCTGCTGATCTCCGCACTGTACCCGCCGAATTTGTGCCGCGCCGCCCCACGGGGACGGTGCGGTGGGGGCGGTCGGCCGGCGCGAGTGACGGGACGGCCCTGGCCGACCTGGATCTTGTCGATACGCAGGTGCGGGTGGGTACGGGCACGGTCTGCGCGGAGCGTCGTGGCCACGGCGAGCCTGATCGAGGGCGTAACTCGCCGCCAGAAACACCCTTGTCGGCGCTGTGAGCGGTGAAGTCGCCGTCGGTCACGGCGGGTTCGCCCGCGGTGGTGGCCGTTGTCGCGGCCGCGGATCTGGTCGCCGGTGCTGCGAGGGGGGGGTGACGTGGAGGTACTGGGTGGTGCCGGCGTGTGCACGGCTGACGGTGCCGCGGCCGTACCCGCCGCCGTTCCAACGGCCCGGCCGCGGACCGCCGTTCATGAATCCGCCGCCCCGAACCCCGTGCGGGGACTCCCAGCTGGGCGGGAGGTGGTCCTCCATGGGGGGCGGCGCCACGGCGAGCGACCGGGCGCTCGGGGCGGGCGTCAGCCGGCGACCGACACCGACGGTTCGCCGGAGGCCACGCCCTCGGACTCCATCTGCTCGGCGATCTTCATCGCCTCCTCGATGAGGGTCTCGACAATCTTCGACTCGGGCACCGTCTTGATCACCTCACCCTTCACGAAGATCTGCCCCTTGCCATTACCCGACGCCACACCCAGATCCGCCTCCCGGGCCTCACCCGGACCGTTGACCACACAACCCATCACCGCGACCCGCAACGGCACCTCCATCCCCGTCAGACCCGCCGTGACCTCCTCCGCCAACTTGTACACATCCACCTGCGCACGCCCGCACGACGGACACGAGACGATCTCCAGACCACGCTGCCGCAGATTCAACGACTCCAGAATCTGGATACCGACCTTGATCTCCTCCACCGGCGGAGCCGACAACGACACCCGGATCGTGTCACCGATCCCCTGCGACAGCAGCGCACCGAACGCCACCGCCGACTTCACCGTCCCCTGGAACGCCGGACCCGCCTCCGTCACACCCAGATGCAACGGATAATCACACCTCTCCGCCAACTGCCGGTACGCCTCGATCATCACCACCGGATCGTTGTGCTTCACCGAGATCTTGATGTCCCGAAAGCCATGCTCCTCGAACAACGACGCCTCCCACAGCGCCGACTCCACCAGCGCCTCCGGCGTCGCCTTCCCGTACTTCTGCAGCAACCGCCGGTCCAA
>NZ_JBIALO010000054.1:0-31758 GCF_042873595.1 Streptomyces sp. NPDC004629
GCCGAAGAACATCGAGCTCGCCGCATAACCCAGAAACCCCGAACCGCCTCAAACCCGACATAGGCGCCTTGACGAACGACATAGAGGCACCCCCCCGCCGCCTATCTGCGCGAGCTGTTGCTCGACGAGCCAAGCCGGTAGCGGTACACCGAGGCGAAGGGTTCGATGCCCTCGGCATCGCGGCGGAGGGCTTCCATCAGCCATGCGCTGGTTTGCAGGGCTTTGCCACTGACGCTGTCGGGGTAGCCGTAGCTGACTTGGTGTTCGGCGAACTCGTCCTCGTCCTTGATGTAGGCCTCGCCGTTGCGAGGCCTCACGACATCGAGATCGAGGTCCACCATGTGCAGGGTGGTTCGTCCGGTGTCCGTGTTCCACTGCGGCACCGTGCACACGTCGCAGTACACCTCAGGCCCTGGGAGCGCACAGAACGTAGCGGTCCACCACTGATCGCGGGGGATCAGCATGACGTGGTCGAACCGGTTGGTCCAGCCGCCCGTGGCCGAGCTGACATGGACACCCTGCGCCGTGCCCAGCCACACGCCGTGCTCGTCCTCGTCCAGCCGGGCGGCGGTCCACTGCGCGCTCAGGGTTCCGTCGTACTTCCGCACATCGACCAGTACGGGATTGCTCTCCGCGGCCATGCCAAGACGCTAACGCGTCGGTGGTATGGAAGGAATGGGCCGGCTCGCCACTCCGGAGCGAGTTTCTCCGTAGCCGTCACCGCTGCCCGCGTCCACGACTCCGGACTGAGGTGACCGTGCTGGTCGCGGTCCTCAATGAGTGGCCGTGACCGGCGCTTTCGCAACAGATCACAGTGGGGTCGGTTGGACGGCGGTGCCGTCGGTGAGGCATTCAGGCATTCGTCCTGGTTGCGGCGGGGGTGGTGGGGGTGCGGTGGCGTTTGCGTGGTGTGGCGGAGCGGGGTGGCTGGGTGTGCATGTGGTCCCGTACGCGGGTCATGATGTCGCCGAGCCGGTGCAGGTCGTCGTCGGTCAGGGGGTCGAACAGCAGGCGGTGGGCGAGCCGGATGTGGCCGGGCAGGATGCGCTGGGTGAGGGCGAGGCCGGCCTCGGTGAGGGTGACGGCGGTCGCGCGGTCGTCGTCGGGGTCGGGGCCGCGGGTGATCAGTCCGGCCTGGTAGGTCAGGCCGCTGCGGCTGTAGACGACGCCGTCGGCCAGTTGGGTCATGGTCAGCGGGCCGGCCGCGTCGGCGAGGTCAGCCTGCTCGACCGCCTTCGGGACATCGGAGTGCCCATCCAGCGTGGCCGAGCCTCAGCGATCCGCCGGCGTGTGCTTCAAGCCCCTGCCCCCGTCGTTGCCCGGCCCTCGGCTACCACGACAAGACCACCACTCGCCTCGCCACCGAAGCCGGCGGAACCTGGAGCCGGTATGCCCCCGGCGATCACCGACGATGAGGACCAGCCGCGTCCTTACGCAGGACCCGCGGAGCCACGCCGGTCCTCGACGTGGACGATGTGCAGTTCGGTGCCATCCCGGTGGCGCTTGGAACGTCCGCACATCCCGACAGCAAAGGTCTCTTGACCACTGGGCTCGTCGGGCGTGACATAAGTAAGGACATCCTGGTGGTGACCGGTGACCACCCAGCCGTCGGCGTCCTTGACGTCGATCACCCCGAAGTCTCCTGCAGCAGAGCCTGCATGCACAGGACCGAACTCCCTGAGGATCTCGGTGGCCTGTTCGGCAAGGTCTCCGCCGGGAGCGGCAAGCACCACACATGTGCCGTGCTCGAACAGCACCCACGACGTGCGAGGGTCGCTGAGCAGGCGCTGCCAGACGTCGACGAGTATCTCGGTATTCACGGCGATCATCATGCCGCAGGGAGCCGACACACAGTCACGGTCTACTGATGCCGTCGGCGACTGCGCGGCACCCCAACATGCGAGCCCCCAGTCCCCCGGCCGGGTAGGGCTCCAGTGCCGGAGGCTGCGGGTGATGTAGTCAGGTTGCGGAAGCCGAGGGCGGTGCCGCGGAGGTGTTCGAGTCGGCCGTTGATGGCCTCGGCCGGGCCGTTGGACGTGCCGGGTCGGTCGAAGTAGGCCAGCATGTCAGCAGCGCGCTGTCGCGAAGCACCCCCCAGACAGCCGCAGGAATGGCGCCAGTTGTCAGGCTCGACCGCGGTTGCATGCGAAGAGCCAATGAATGTCGCCCGGATTCTCGCGCCTCGGGCGCAACCGGCGGTCTTCGGGGGAACGGCGATCGTCGGTGGCGTTCGGCTTATCAGGCGCGGTCGTGGAGAGTGACTTGGTAGCCGTCGGGGTCGGCGAAGGTGAATGTCCGGCCGAAGGGGCCGTCGATCGGTGCGGAGACGATGGTGTGACCGTCGGCGACGAGAGCATCGTGGATGGCCTGGACGTCGGTGGCGTGGAGCCAGATCGCGGCACCGATGCCGGGCTGAGCAACGGATGCGAGATCGGTGCCGGGAACGACGTCGCGGAGTGCGAACGCGATCGGCTTCGTCTCGAAGACGACGGCGTGCGGAGGTCCGGCCTGCGAGCGGACGAGGCCGAGGTACTGCTCGTAGAACGCCTGCGAAGCGGCAAGGTCGCGCACCTGGAACGAGATGAAGTCGGGGCCGGTGGCGGGCATGGTGATGCTCCTTCTCTTCGTGTCAGATTCCTGACACAGGTCAATGTATGTCAGAATCCTGACATGAGTCAAAACGGTGTCGGCGTCGACCTGGACAAATCACTGGGCTACCTGCTGAAAGAGGCTTCGAGCGCCCTGCGCGCAGCCATGGAGGAGGTGCTGCGGCCACTCGGGATGAGCGTGACGCACTACTCCTGCCTTGAGCTGCTGGCTCAACGGCCGGGTTTGTCGAACTCCGAGCTGGCGCGTGGCGCGTTCGTGACACGGCAGACGATGAACGTGCTGCTCCAGGCCCTGGAACGAGAGGGCTATGTGACCAGGCCTGCGGAGGCGCCCGTCGGCAAGGTTCTTCCCGCGCGGCTCACGCCGCGCGGCCGACGGAGCCTGGAGAAGGCGACCGTAGCGGTCCGGTCCGTCGAGGTCAGAATGCTGGCCGGCATGACCGAGACCGAGCAGTCAGTCGCGTTCCGGATCCTGCAGAGCATGATTCATTCCCTGCACGATGGCAACGACGGTGCATAGCAAACGGGTCTTGGCTTACCCCAAGGTGACCCAAGCCTGCACGGGCGACGCCGACGCCACGCTTCTCGTGCTACGTCGGACGATCGTGTAGCGCTGGTGACGCCCGGGGCTGCGAACATTGCTGTCGGCTCCGGGCGACGGCGTCATGGCGGGTGGATGAGGCGGCTTTCGTAGGCGAAGATCACGGCCTGTATCCGGTCGCGGAGTTCGAGCTTGTGCAGGATTCGCCCCAGATGGGACTTCACGGTCGCCTCCGCGAGGCACAGAGCGGCCGCGATCTCGATGTTGGACAGGCCGCGGCCCACCTGGATGAGTACCTCGCGCTCACGGGCGCTGAGCCGGCTCAGCCGCTTGTCGCGGTCGGCGCTGCTGCCGTCGGGGATGTGCGGGCGGAAATTCTCCAGCAGGCGGCGGGTGATCCGCGGGGAGACCACCGCCTCACCCGCGGCCACACTGCGTATCGCGGTGAGCAATTCCTCGGGCCTGGTGTTTTTCAGCAGGAAGCCCGAGGCTCCGGCCTTGAGTCCGGCGAAGGCGTACTCGTCGAGGTCGAAGGTGGTGAGGATCAGCACTCTGCTCTGCGGGGAGATCCGGAT
Organism: Streptomyces sp. NPDC004629; assembly: GCF_042873595.1. Taxonomy (NCBI): domain Bacteria; kingdom Bacillati; phylum Actinomycetota; class Actinomycetes; order Kitasatosporales; family Streptomycetaceae; genus Streptomyces; species Streptomyces sp. NPDC004629. The sequence goes on from NZ_JBIALO010000054.1 coordinate 3,726, forward strand.
GACCTGCTGGGTCGCCTCGATCCCGTCCGTCCCGGGCATCCGGACGTCCATGAGGACGACATCGGGCTGCAGCTCCCGGGCGAGGCGTATGGCCTGGATGCCGTCCGCGGCTTCGCCGACCGGAGCCATGTCGGGCTGGGCCTCCAGGACCGTGCTGAAGGCCATCCGGAGCAGCGCTTCGTCGTCGGCGATCAGGATGCGGATCGTCATGCGGACGTCGCTCCGCTGCTGCCGAGTTCGAGGCGGGTATGGATTCCCCAGCCGCCGCCCGGGAGCGGTCCGGCCTGCAACTTCCCCCCGTAGGCGGCCGCGCGCTCGCGCATGCAGGGGATGCCGTGGCCGGATGGTGTGGCGCCGGGAAGTGGCGGGCAGGGGCCGCTGTCGGTGACGTCCACTGCGACGGTCTCAGCTGAGCACAGCACCCGGACCTTCGCGTGTGTGCCGGTGGGCGTGTGTTTGAGGGTGTTGGTCAAGGCTTCCTGTACCAGGCGGTAGACGGTCAGTTGTGCGGTGGCAGGTATGTGCGCATGGCTGCCCCGGACCTTGAGGCGGGTCGGCAGCCCGGCGGCGCACATCTGGGCGGCGAGGGTCTCCAGTTGTGCGATGCCGGGCAGCGGGTGGCGCTCGGCGTCCGGTTCGTCGGTGCGCAGGATGCCCAACGAGCGCCGCATGTCGGTCAGGGCCTGCCGGCCCGTCTCGGAGATCTGGAGCATCGCGGTGGTGGCCTTGTCGGGCGACCGGTGCTGCGCGTAGACGGCGGCGTCGGTGAGCGCGACCATGACGGACAGGTTGTGGGTGACGATGTCGTGCATCTCCCGGGTGATACGTGTCCTCTCCTCGGCGACGGCCAGCCGTGCCTGCTGGTCCTGTTGCTGCTCCAGGCGTGCAGCCCGTTCCTCCACGGCCGTGAGATAGGCGCGCGTGGTCCGCACATTCACACCCAGGACGGCGGCGGCGACGACCATCGCGGTCACCGCGACGAAGAGGGGCAGAAATGCGCCTTCCGCCGCCCAGCGCAGACAGGCCAGCAGGACGCCTGCCTCCACGACGGCACCGGCGACAAGCGTGCCGCGCCGGCCCGAGTTCGCGGCCACCGTGTAGAGAGCCACCAGCAAGGCGATGTCCGCCGGCAGTTGGACGTCCATCAGCCACTGGACGAAGGCCGCGGCTGCCACGGCGCCGAACACCGTGAGCGGGGCCCGGCGCCGCCACAGCAGGGGCAGCGCAAGGGCGGCGGTGAGGGCCACGGCCACCGGCAGCTCCCGCGGGGCGCGCATGGTCATGATGTTGAGCAGGAGCAACGCAGGCAACAGCGAGTCCCGCACCATGGGTGGCAGCCGGAGGCCCCAGCGCCGGGCGGCTCTCCCCAGTCGCGCCGCTCGCACGGAGGCCAGGTCGGCGTATCCCGTCAGCCGTACGGCTGTCCTCGTCCGCCGCACGCGGTCCCGGTAGCGCACCGGGTGGGCACTGCCCGGCTCTGCGGCCGCCTCAGCCATCACACATCCCTGTCGACTCAGCATCATGGTGGCCCCCGGCAAGGGCCACCACCGCGTACAGCCGGAGCCGGGTCGGGTACAAGGAGGGCACACCCCGCGCTTTCCGGCGTGAACCGCGGCCCTGTCACGGTAGGCCGCGGGCTCGCGAAGCACATGAGTCCCCCGTCTGATGGCACCGCGCCGAGGTACGACCGCAGGAGGAGTCCCGCTTCCTTCCGCGGTCGCAAAGCGGCCGTTCACCTGGCGTGCTCGATTGCGACTCCGGTTGCATGTGATGGCGACCCGGGATCGATGTGGCATTGCGTGCCCCGCCCTGAGGATGGCCGGGTGACCGAGATCATCGCGGGGCTGTACATGTCCCCTCTGGAATTTCTTGCCTTGCTGGGTGCCGTCGCGCTGGTGGTGGCGCGCTGGCTTCCCCCCGCTGCCCGCCCACGCGTCACGATCGCGGCGGGAGCGGTTCTCGTGCTGTCCGCGATCGTGCTGAGTGTGGTGGGGATCCGCTGGCAGATGCTGCCGGTACTGGCAGGCGCTGCCAGCGCGTTGCCGTTCGCCCTCGCTCCCCTGCTGCGACGCCGTACCGGCCGGACGGTGTGGCGGGCCCGATGGTGGCTGGCGTTGCCGGGGTCGGTGGCCTGCGTCGGCCTGATCGCCACGGGTCCGGTGGCCGCCTGGGCCTTTCCTGTACCCGTGTTCCCCGAACCGTCAGGCCGCTTCGCGGTCGGCACCCGCGTGGTGCAGTGGACCGACCCGCACCGCCCCGAGACTGCCACCGCCGCCCCGCACGACCGGCGCACGGTCGTGGTCCAGCTCTGGTATCCCGCGCAGAAGAGCCCCGCAAGCGCGCAGCGGGCCCAGTATCTCGGACGCACGGCGCACGAGGCGCGCACCGTCTCCGACGCCCTCGCCCGCTATGTCGGCCTGCCCGGCTTCCTGGTCGACGGCGTCCCGCGTGCCCACACCCATTCCGTCTTCAACGCTCCGGTGGCCAGCGGGAGCGGACGGTTCCCGGTCGTGCTGTTCTCTCCCGGGCTGGGCGGAGTGCGCACCCAGAACACCGCCTGGGCGGAGGAACTGGCCAGCCACGGCTATGTGGTCGCCGCCCTCGACCACCCGTACGACTCCGCCGCCGTCGTCCTCGCCGACGGCCGAACGATTCACACCAAGACCGCCTCCACCGGCGACCCGGACAAGGACGAGAAGCTGGGGGCCGGCTGGGCGACGGTTCGAGCCGCCGACCTCAGCTTCGTCCTCACTCAGCTGGGCCGTCTGGACCGAGGTGAGATCGAGGGCCCGCTGACCGGGCGTCTGGACACCGGCCGGGTCGCGGTGACCGGCCACTCCATAGGCGGCGGTTCCGCTCTGCAGGCAGCGCGCCAGGACCGCCGGTTCGACGCCGTCATCGATCTGGACGGCTATCCCTACGACCCCACCTCACGCTCCCTCCACCAGCCGGCGCTCGCGCTCACCCAGGCAATCACCCCGGACACCGACCCGCACTACATACCCCGCCTCACCAAGGTCCTCAAGCTCAACACCGTGACGAGCTATCGGCTCACCGTCCCCGGCGCCGCACACCTCACCTTCATGGACGGCCCCCTGTATCTGCCGCCTGTGCCCTCGATAGTCGGCTCCCCGGGCCGCACCGAGAGCCCGCACGTCGTCGCCGCAACCACGCTCGCCTTCCTGGACACCACCCTGCGGCACAAACCCGGTGACCTGGCCGCCGTTCTGTCGGCCTACGGCGACCTCAGCGTCTACCCCCCGAACAACAGCCGCTGACCAGCTGTGCCACGGACGGAGACGACACCCCGCCGACGGCACGGCCATGATCTCCTGCTCCTGGCCGTGGTGCTCGTGGCGTCATCCGTGGACCGGCTCCACACCCGCACGCCGGAGGAAGTCGTCGGCGACTTTGAGGAAGGTGTCGTTCGCTTCGTACGCGCCGATCGTCACCCGTACCCCTTCACCCGGGATGGTCTGGCTTCGCCGCTCAACTGGTCACCGCCGCGGAAGGACTGCTGGAGCGGTTCGGTACTCCCGACACTCCGGGGCTGCTCAAGTCACTGCGGCAGGAGGCAGACGAGTTCCCCGGCCTGTTCAAGGAGGCCCTGCGTCCCGAGTTCTCCGACGCGGGGATGTACGTCCTGCGGGGGCTCCCCGTCGAGGACGCCTCTTTCGGCCCGACACCCGCCGGGTGGTCCGTCGCCGGTGACGCCGGTGCGCTCTGGGATGTCGTCCTGCTCCTGCTGGCGGCCGCGATGGGACACCCCATGGGATGGCGGGGCCAACAGAACGGTCGTATGGTCAACAACATCGTGCCCGCACCGGGCCACGAGAACGAGCAGACCGGCGCCAGCAGCACGGTGTTGCTCGCCTCGCACACCGAGGACGCGTTCCACCCCCGCAGGGCCGACCTCCTGCTGCTGTGCTGCATGCGCAACCACGAAGGAGTGGCGACGGCTGCTTCGAGCGTGCGGCTGACGGACCTCTCGCCCGAAGACGTTGCCGCGCTGTCCCGTCCGATGGCCCCCATCCTTCCCGACGACGCCTACAGCGGTTCCGCCCTGCAGGGGGACGTACTGGTCGTGGACAACGATGTCGTCGGTCCACGACCGGTTCGTCGCCCCACAGAGCCTCGACGAGTTTCCCGGTACTGAGCTTCCTACCGCCGGAGAGAAAACCGTCACAGGCCGGGAATGACCCCGCTGATATTCCGGCCGGTACGCGCGCTGACGCAGATCGCTGAGAGGTCACGATGCTCCGCTTGCGGCCGACGGTCTTCACCCATCAACTCCCAGCGGGCAGGTGCCCCGTAAGGAGCTGATCGTCGGCGTTAGGGTGGTCCGTGAGCCGAGACTGTGGGGGATGGATGGGGCGGGGACGCGCGCTGCGCATGGCGGCCTGTGCCGGGCTGGTCGGTGTTGTGGCCGCCGTGACGGGGTGCACAAGCCGTTCGCATGACCCATCAGGTGCCGACATGTCACCCAGTGCGCGGATCTACTTGTCGAAGGCGCTGAGCATCATGGAGAAGCACTCCCTTCTCCGCCATCAGGTTGACTGGGCGGACGTGCGTAGCGAAGCATTTTCGCAGGCAGACGGTGCGCTGAAGCCGGCGGACACCTACGGGGCGATCGGCTCGGCGTTGCGTTCCCTGGGCGACGGGCACAGCATCTTGTGGGAACCGGAGAAGGCCAAAGAGAACTTGGGATCCTCCGAGGTCTCTCCCGATGGCCTGCAAGGCCGGTCTCTGAAAAACGGGATCGGCTACCTTTCGCTCCCCGGAGTGCAGGGATCCCAGAAGACGTACGACCAGTACGTACGGCAGGGCCGAGCTGCCGTGGCGAAGGCAGACCGGACCGGGGCCTGCGGCTGGGTGGTGGATCTGCGTTCGGACACGGGTGGCAACATGTGGCCGATGCTTGCCGTCGTAGGCCCCGTCCTGGGCGATGGCAAGGTCGGCATGTTCGTGGATGCCGACGGCAACCGGTCTGTTTGGTCGATCAAGCGCGGCGCCCCGTATCTGGACGGCAAGTCGGCCGGCTGGGACGACAGCCGGCCCGTCGCCGGGAGCAGCCCACCGGTCGCAGTCCTGACCGGCGACCGAACAGCCAGTGCAGGTGAGGCGGTTGCGGTGGCGTTCCGAGGACGCCCGGACACCCGGTTCTTCGGTGAGCCGACCAACGGCGTCCCCACGGGAAACAAGGCGTACCGCCTGTCCGACGGAGCCATGCTGATCCTCACGGAAGTCAAGGACGCGGACCGAACCGGCCGTACGTATGACGCAGCGATCCCACCCGATGAGGAGATCGTCAAGGACCCACGCCCAGTGGCACGGGGCCGGGACGATGTCCTGGAGGCGGCACACAGCTGGCTGCTCAAGCAGGCTGCCTGCCGGCGACCGTGAACTGTTGTCCTCCTGGTCCGAGTTCAAAGGCGTGTTGCCACGCGGACCAGGTCGGCAACTGTACGAAGGCGGCTGTGCGGCGGCCAGGCGATCACCGTTGTCACAGGCGGAGCGTCCAGGACCGGCACCGCGGCGAGGTCCCGGCGCAGGTCGGCGCCGGCTGACTCGGGAATGACCACGGTGGTACGGCCGAGCGCGATCAGCTGGAAGAGCTGAGTCAGATTCCTTATCTCTGCGCCCGGCCCTTCTGGGTAGCTGCCGCCGGGACCCGGCCAGCGGGCCATCGGCAGCTCTGGCAGTGCGGTGACGTCGGCCATCCTGACCTGGGAGCGGCCGGCGAGCGGGTGCGAGGCCGGCAGGATCGCGACCTGTCCCTCGGTGGACAGGGTTTCGGTGTCGAGTCCGGCTGCCGAGTCGAAGGGCAGGTGCAGCAGAGCCGCGTCGGCCCGCCCGTCCTGCAGCAGCTGCCGGTGCTGGTGTGCCTCGCAGAGCAGCAGATCGACGGTGGCCGCGCCGGGTTCCGCGGCGTAGGCGTCGAGCAGCTTCGTCAGCAGCTCGCCGGCGGTGCCGGATTTGACGGCGAGGACGAGGCTGGGGTGTGCCGTGGCGGCCCGCTGGGTACGCCGCTCAGCTGCGGTCACTGCGCTGAGGATCGCGCGCCCTTCGGCCAGCAGCACGGCTCCGGCCTCGGTGAGCGTGACCTTGCGGCTGTTGCGTTCCAGCAGTGCGACGCCGAGCCGCCGTTCGAGCTGGGCGATCGTGCGGGACAGCGGCGGCTGGGCTATCCCAAGGCGCTGGGCAGCCTTGCCGAAGTGCAGCTCCTCGGCGACGGCGACGAAGTACCGGAGCGCGCGTATTTCCATGAGCCCAGGCTAATGACGGCAGACGACTGATCGATATCGCTCGGGTATCGCTGCACTACCGAGATGGTGTTGGTGCCCGGCTGCAGCGCGGGCATGCTCGCTGTCATGAGTGAGAAGACGATCGCGCTGGTCACCGGCGCGAACAAGGGAATCGGGTACGAGATCGCGGCCGGGCTGGGTGCGCGGGGCTGGAGTGTCGGTGTCGGCGCCCGGGACGAGCAGCGCCGCGAGGATGCCGTGACGAAGTTGCGTGCGGCCGGTGCCGACGCGTTCGGCGTGCCCTTGGACGTGACCGACGGCGGGAGCGTGGCCGCCGCAGTCCAACTGATCGAGGAGCGGGCAGGACGGCTCGACGTACTGGTCAACAACGCCGGCGTGGCCGGCGGCTGGCCGGAGGAACCCACGACCATCGACCTTGAGACCGTGCGGCGACTGCTGGAGACCAACGTCATCGGCGTCATCAGGGTCACCAACGCGATGCTGCCGTTGCTGCATCGTTCGGCGCACCCGCGGATCGTCAACCAGTCCAGCCACGTCGGCTCCCTGACACTGCAGACCACGCCCGGCGTCGACCTCGGGGGGATCAGCGGGGCCTACGCGCCGACGAAGACCTACCTCAACGCCGTCACCATCCAGTACGCCAAGGAGCTGAGCGGCACCAACATCCTGATCAACAACGCCTGCCCCGGTTACGTGGCCACCGACCTCAACGGATTCAACGGGACACAGACCCCCGAGCAGGGAGCGGCGATCGCCATCCGGCTGGCGACCCTGCCGGACGACGGCCCGACCGGCCAGCTGTTCGACGACAACGGGGTCGTACCCTGGTGACCTGACCCGGGATGCGTTCCGCGTCGATCCTTGCGCGGCTGGAGGTACCGATCGGCCCACTGTCACGGCGAGCGACCTCGGATAGACTTGAAGAGTTCTTCAATTCGCTAGTTTCTGTGACAGGCAGGCCGGTGAGGTGTTGTCCGGGGTGAGTGGGTTCGTCGAGGCGCTGCTCGAACGTGTGAGCGGTGCGCGGGCCGGACTGGCGGTCGCCCGCGAAGCGCAGGACGCCTATGAGGTGGCCCTCGCACTGGATGAGCTGGACGACGCGCTGCGCATAGCCCGAGCGAACGGCATCGACGTCGAGCCGGACCCCGACACGAAGGGCGAGGGGTGATGGTTCCGCTCTACGAGGCGAAGGCCGAGTTCTTCCGGATGCTCGGTCACCCGGTGCGCATCCGCGTACTGGAGCTGCTGCAGGACGGCCCCAGACCGGTGCGCGAGCTGCTCGCGGCGATCGAGGTCGAGCCGTCGAGCCTGTCCCAGCAGCTCGCCGTGCTGCGCCGCTCGGGCATCGTGACCGCGACCCGTACCGGATCGACGGTGGTGTACGAGCTGGCCGGGGGCGATGTGGCCGAGCTGCTGGCTGCCGCGCGGCGGATCCTGGCCACCCTGCTGACCGGCCGGCAGGAACTGCTGGAGGAACTGCGTGAGACGGAGGCGGCGCGTTGACGAGCGGCGGCGGTTTCCGGCTGCCGTGGCGGCGCGGCGGCCCGACGGCGGCCATCGAGCATGTGCTGCCGCCGGTGCACCGGCATATCGCCTCGTTCAGGCCGGGGCCCGAGGCGGTGAGGCGCGCCCGGGAAGCGGTCGCCGGGTCCCTTCCCGCGGCCGGTGTCGAGCCGGGCTCCGTGTTCGCGGACGCCGTGTTGTTGGTGACCAGCGAACTGGTCACCAACGTGCTGCGGCACGCCCCGCACTCGCCCGTGATGGACGTGGGCATCACGCTCGCGGCCGGGCAACTGGTCGTCAGCGTCGCGGACACCGAGCCGAGGCTGCCGGATCTCAGCGAGGAGGGCGCGGGCGCGGGGCTGCGGATGGTGGCCGAGCTGGCCGCCGACTACGACGGCGACGTCAGCGCGGAGCCCGCTGCCGACCATGACGGGAAGGTCGTCCTCGTACGGTTCCGCCTGCCGTCGCAGGGCGCGGACACCACGGGAAGCAGGGAGAACGCACGGTGACCGAAGCCGCGGGACTGGCGCTGGTGACCGTCCTGCCCGCCAGGAACGGCGTGCCCTGCGCACTGGACCGCGCGAACGCCGAGCGGCCGGCGAAGTGGTGCTGCTCTCGGAACAGACGTGGATCCCGGGTCACTCGCCCGGTACCAGAGCCTGCTCATGCCGTGCGCCGACGCGGACACGGGGCTGGGCCGTCGCCGGGGTGCGACCCAGAGAGGCGTCGGACAACCGGGTGCCGAGATCACCCCGTACGACCTGCGCGAGCGGTGGCTGGGGTGCCTCGGGTCCAGCGGTGTGTGACATGCCGCTTTCGGAGTAATAGGCGGGTTGGGTTGTCCGGCCGCGCGACTCTGTGCGGGTGATCACGGTCGGGTCAGGAGACTGTGGATGCGCAGATCGCGTGAGGGGCTGTGTGAGCGGATCCGCCGGGACAAGCGGCGCAACCCGGAGGACTCGTGATGGCGGGAGCAGAAGAACACCCCGAGCAGCCGCAAAACGACCTGACGCTGCGGCTGGATCGCCAGCTGGACCAGATCGCCGCGCAGCTGCGGGAACTGGCCACCGCCAAGGACCGGTTGCAGGGGCTGCTGAACGCGGTGCTGGCCATCAGCCAGGAGACGGACCTGCCCGCGGTGCTGCACCGCATCGTCACCACCGCCATGGACCTGGTCGGCGCCCGCTACGGAGCACTGGGGGTGCTGGACGAGTCCGGTGAGCAGCTGGGCCAGTTCATCACCGCCGGTCTGTCGGAGCCCGAGCGTGCCGGCCTGGACGGTGTCGAGTTCCCCCGGGGACGCGGCGTTCTCGGGCACCTGATCCACCATCCCGAGCCGTTGCGGGTCGACGACATCGCCTCCCACCCCGCCTCCGCCGGATTCCCGCCCGGCCACCCCTACATGAGCACCCTCCTGGGCGTCGCCATCAGCGTCCGCGGCACCATCTACGGCGACCTGTACCTGTCCGAACGCCGTGACGGACAGCCCTTCGACCGTGACGACGAGGACATCGTCGTCACCCTGGCCGGCGCGGCCGGCATCGCCATCGAAAACGTCCGCCTCTTCACGCAGGTCCGCGACAGCGCCGAACACTTCCAACGCCTCCTGCTGCCCACGCTGCCCGACCTGCACCCCTTCACCGGCGCCGCCACCTACCGGCCCGCCCCCACCCCCGGTCACCTGGGCGGGGACTGGTACGACGCCCTCTGGCTGCCCGACAACGCCTGCGCGGCCGTCATCGGCGACGTCGTCGGCCACGACCTGCGCGCGGCGGCCGCAATGGCCCAGACCCGCAGCATGCTGCGCGCCCTCATCTACGACCGTCTGACCCCGCCCAGCTCCGTCCTGGATCAGCTCGACCGCACCCTGCACGCCATCACCGACCTGCCCGTCACCACCGCCTGCCTGGCCCGTGTCGAACCCGCGGAAGACGGCGGCTGGACACTGCACTGGTCCACCGCCGGCCACCTCCCCCCACTGCTCATCACCCCCGACCGGCACACGGAATACCTGTATGCCGAACCCGGCCTGCCGCTCGCGGTGAACACCGAACCACGCCGCCCCGACCACACCCGCCCCCTGCCCCCGGGCGCCACCGTGGTCTTCTACACCGACGGACTCGTCGAAGACCCCGCCCGCGCCGTCGACGAGGGCATGGCCGAACTCGCCCGCCTCGCCGCAGCGCACATCGGCCTGCCGCTGCAGGACTTCGTGGACACCCTGGCCGACCACCACCCCAGCGACGGCCACGACGACATGGCCATCCTTGCCCTGCGCACCCCGCGAGGATGACCGTCCAGCACACCCCCGGTCGCCATACCGGCACCTGTTCCGCATCGGATTCACCGGACGACCCGGGAGACGCCGCGTCCGACAGGCGGCGAGACCGTCACAGGTCGTTGCCCGCGTAGGAGAGGTTGAAGCTCTTGTTGGTCAGCGGGAAGTCGGGGACGATCGTGTCCGCCAGGGCTAGCGGCAGTGCGGGCCAGTTGAAGAACGACGGGTCGACCGGCTTGACCCGGGCCAGGGTGGCGTCGGGGGCGAGTTCGACACGGGTGGCGATGGTGCCGCGCCAGCCCTCCACCAGGCCCACTCCGGTGCCGGGGCCCGCTCCGGGCGACGGCTGGGCAGCGAGCATCGCGCCGGGAGCGGCCAGACTCCCGGCGAACTCCTCCATCAGGGCGAACGAGGTCGTGATCTCCTCGGCGCGGACGAGGAAGCGGGCCAGGACGTCGCCGCTGTCGTGGACCGGTACGTCGAGCCGGGTTCCGTACGGCGTGAAGGGGTGCGCCACCCGGGCGTCGCCGGTGATGCCGCTGGCTCGGGCGACGTAGCCGAGGCAGCCGATCTCCCGGGCCGCGGCGGTGCGCAGGACCGCGGTGCCGGTGAAGCGGTCGCGGACGGTGGAGTGGCCGAGGGCGAGGTCGGCGATCTCCTCGATGTCCTCGCGGATCGCCTTCAGCCGGGCCGGATCGGGCAGCGCGCGCAGGGCCGCGCCGCCGGGGACGACGCCGCCGCGGAGCAGTCGGTGTCCGGTGACTTCCTTGTTGAGGCGCAGGAGTTGCTCGCGGACGCGCTGGGCGTGGGCGTTGAGGATGCCGTGGCCGACATCGTTGCAGAGCATGCCGAGGTCGGCGACGTGGTTGTGGATCCGTTCCAGTTCCAGGAGGAGGGCGCGGGCGCGCTGTGCCCCGTCCGGGACCTCGGTCCCCGTGGCCTCCTCCACGGCCAGGCAGTAGGCCAGAGCGTGGCCGACGGCCGTGTCGCCGCTGACGCGTTCGGCGAGGGGGAGGCCGGCGGCCGGCGAGCGTCCCTGGAACAGCTTCTCCACGCCCTTGTGGACGAACCAGAGGCGGGCCTTGAGTTTGAGGATGGTCTCGCCGACGACGGAGAACCGGAAGTGGCCGGGTTCGATCAGACCGGCGTGCACCGGCCCGACGGGGATCTCGTACACACCGTCGCCCTCAACCTCCAGGAAGGGGTACGGGCCTTCCTGTTCGCCGAAGGCCGGCGGCGGTCCGGCATCGGGGAGCATGGGGTACCAGCCGCGCGGCCAGTGGAAGTGCCGTACGAGGCGGCGGGGCAGCGGGTGGTCGAGGGGGACGATGCCGTACAGGTCACGCATCTCGCGCTCGAAGCGGCCCGCGGGGAACGAGAGATGGGCGAGGGTGGGAATCTCGGGCCGGTCGGGGTCGAGGCGCACGTGCAGTTCGGTGCGGGTGTCGGGCGGGCCGGCCGCGAACAGGTACACCACGCGCGGTCCGGTCTCGTCGAGGTGAGCGGCGACCAGCGCGAGCCGGTGGCCGCCGGTCAGCAACTCCTCGGCCAGCCGCGGCAGTTCGGTGACGTCGATGTCGTGTGTGGTGTGCATCGTCTCAGCCTCCGATCGCCTGGGCGGCGGCGTGCAGCAGGTCGGTGAGCGGGCCGAGGGTCACTCCCAGGGCGGCGCAGGCGACCAGGCCCAGCGCCAAAGGCCATACGGCGCCCGGGCTTTCCTGGGCCGGTGTGCCCGGTCCGAGCAGCATGCGGGCGGCGCGGACCGCGAGTGCGGCGAAGGCGACCAGCACGAGCAGCAGGGCCACCGCGGTGATCCAGCCGAACGCTGGTCCGGCGGCGAAGCCGGCCCGCGCGATGGCCAGTTCGGAGGCGAAGAGACTGAAGGGCGGGAAGGCCAGCAGCGCGACCACCGCGAGCCCGAACGCCCCGGCCGGCGGCGGCGCCTTGGCGATCAGGCCACGGACACGTCCGATCCGCGTGGTGCCGGTGATCTGCAGGATCCGGCCGGAGGCACAGAAGGCGACCGACTTGGCGAGCCCGTGCCCGGCGATGTGCAGCAGCGCGGCGGACAGGGCGAGCGGGCTGCCGATCGCCGCGGCCAGGGCGATCAGGCTCATGTGCTCCATGGACGAGTAGGCCAGCATCCGCTTGTAGTCGCGCTGGGCGAGCAGCAGCCCGGCCGCGAGAGCGAGGGTGAGCAATGCGATCCCCGCGAGCAGGAGGCGGGTGAAGTCCGGGCCGAGGGCGGCGTCCGCGATGACCCGGTAGCGCAGGACGGCGGAGAAGGCGACCGACAGCAGTACGCCGGACATCAGCGCGGAGACCGGCGCCGGGGCCTGGCTGTGGGCGTCCGGCAGCCAGGCGTGCAGCGGTACCAGGCCGGCCTTGGTGCCGAAGCCGAGGACGACGAGGGTGATGCCGAGCCGGGTGGCCGCCGGGTCGAACCGGTCGGCGCCGGCGACGAGGGTGGGCCAGTCCAGCGCCCATGCCTCGGCGATGCCGGCCTGCCGGGCCGCGTAGTAGATCAGCACGGTGCCGAGGAAGGCGAGCGCGATCCCGGCCGAGCAGATCACCACGTACTTCCAGGCGGCCTCCACCGACGTCCGCGTCCGGCGGTGGCCGACCAGGAAGGCGGTGACGATGGTGGTGGCCTCGACGGCGACCCACAGCACGCCGAGGTTCGCGGTGACGACGGCCAGGCACATCGCCGCCAGGAACGCCTGGACCAGGACGTGGTAGCGCCATACGGTCCGCTCGCTCACCCGCCCCGCGGCCCGCTCACCGCTCAGATACGCGGGGGCAAAGCCGCAGGCGATCAGCGCGACGGCGCCCACCACCAGCAGCATCCACGCGGTCAGCGCGTCCGCGCGCAGCAGGCCGGAACAGGCCGAGCGTGGCCCGGCATGCACGACGTCGGCCGCGAGCAGGCTTCCGCAGGCGAGGATCACGGCGGGGGAGAGAAGCCCGAGCCGGTCCCGCCCGTGCCGGGTGGGCACCCTGCCGGGCTCGGGTGCCTCCGCCGCCAGGGCGGAGCCCTGTGCGGCCACCCGCTGCCGGGTGTCGGTGAGAACGGCGGTGAACGCTTCGGCGGGCGCACGCGTGCGCAGTGCCGCCAGTGCGTACCCGCCGGCCACCGCCAGCGGCACGGCGGCGGGCGCGGTGAGGAGCAGCGTGGACGCGGTAGGGCTCATCGGTCGTGCAGCTCCCGCAGGTCGTCGATGTCGGTGGTGCCGAACGCTTCCCGCATCCGGGCGGTGAGGATCTGCAGCACCAGCACCGCCAGCAACACGTCGAAGGACACGCCGAGTTCGACGATGAGCGGCACCCCGGAGGTGGCGAGGAACGCGGTGGCGGTGATGCCGTTGTCGAGGAGCAGGAACCCGACCACCTGCGCGAGCGCCCGCCTGCGCGTCACCAGCACGAAGAAGCCGATCAGAACGACGGCGAGGCCGACCGGCAGGGCCCGGGTGGCGGGGGTCGGGTTCAGCAGGGTCAGCGGCCGGGCCACCGCGTAGGCCAGCAGGGTCAGCAGCGCGGCGGTGAGCAGGGAGGCGGCGACGTTGACGAGGGGCTGGGTCTCCCGGGTCTCTGCTCCCCCGTCGCCGTAGCGCTGCCGGTTTTGGGTGAGCGCGGTCAGGGCGCGCCGGATCAGATACGGCAGGAGGCCCGCCCTGAGGGCTCCGATACCGAGCCCCACGGCGACCACGTCCCAGCGTTGTTCGTGCGCGCCGAGCAGGACGGCGATCGCGGCGAGCGCGATGCCCTGGAGGGCGAAGACCCGTACGATCGCGGCCAGTTCGCGCCGCCACAGCACGATCACGGCCGCCAGCAGGAAGGCGCCGCAGGCCAGGTCGAGGAGCTGGGTGTAGAGGCCGGCGTTCATGACGCTCCGCTCAGGAAGTACGAGGCGGTCACCGCGAGCAGGGCCAGCAGGAAGGAGCCGGCGAGCAGTTCGGGCACCCGGAACAGCCGGACCTTGGCCCAGAACACCTCGGCCGCCGCGAGCACCGCGCCCAGCAGGCAGACCTTCGCCGCGAACAGCACCAGCGCCACGGCGAGGGCCGCCCAGGAGCCGCCGGTGGCGATGCCCCAGGGCACGAACAGGGAGGACAGGAGGCCGAGCAGCAGGGTCAGCCGCATCTGGGCGCCGAGTTCGACCAGGGCCAGGTCCGGGCCGGCGTATTCCAGCACCATCGCCTCGTGGATCATGGTCAGTTCGAGATGGGTGGAGGGGTTGTCGACCGGGATCCGGCCGGTCTCCGCCAGTACCGCCACCGCGAGGGCGGCCGTGGCAAGGAGCCCGGCCGGGGAGGCGAGACGGGCGGGTTCGTGGGCGGCGCCGGAGACGATCGCCGGGATGTTGGTCGTCCCGGCCGGTATCGACAGGGCGAACACCGACAGCAGGATGGTCGGCTCCACCAGCGCGGCCACCGTCATCTCCCGGGAGGCGCCCATCCCACCGAACGCGGTGCCGGTGTCAAGGCCGGCCAGGGCGAGGGCCATCGTGCCAAGGGCGATCAGCGCCACGACAAGGATCAGGTCCGCGTGGGAGCTGACCGGGGTGTCGGTGGACAGCAGCGGTACGAGGGCGGCGGCCACGACGGCGGTGGCGACCAGCAGCGCGGGGGCCGTGCGGAAGGCGGGCCCGGTCCCCACGGGGGTGATGGGCTCCTTGCGCAGCAGCTTGCGCGCATCCCGCCAGGGCTGCAGCACCCCGGCGCCGGCCCGGCCCTCAAGGCGGGCCCGGACCTGCCGCATCCACCCCGTGACCAGGGGCGCCCCGGCGCCGACCACGAGGACCTGGCCGGCCACGGCCGCGTATCCGACAGCACTCATGGGTTCGCTCTCACCAGCCCACCGCCAACGCCAACAGCAGGACGACCAGGCCGACGAAGCCATAGCCGAGATAGAGGTGGACGCTGCCGCCCGCCAGCCGACGGGCCGCCCGCCCGGCCCCGGCCAGCGAACGCAGTACCGGTTCGTACAGCCGGTGTTCGATCCGGTCGGGCACCCGCCGCTGGAATCGGACCCGCTCCACCAGGTACGCCGACTCGCGCACCGGCGTGACGTCCACGTCCTGCTCGGGTGCGAGGACGTCGTCGAAGACCCGCTGCAGCGGTTCGGCGAACGAGGTGGCCGTGTACGCCATGCGCGGGGTCGGCGCCCCGCCGCCGCAGTCCCACAACCGGGCGTTCGCCCGGCGCCGACGGCGTCCGTACAGCCGGGGCAGGCCCACGGCCAGCATGATCGCCACGGTCAGCGCGGCCACCACCCACACCGGTGACAGCGACGCGGAGATATCGGCGAGCCGCACCCGCACTCCGCCGCCCGACACCGCGCCGGTACCGGGCAGCCCCACCGCGTTCACGGC
This sequence comes from Streptomyces sp. NPDC004629, assembly GCF_042873595.1. Taxonomy (NCBI): domain Bacteria; kingdom Bacillati; phylum Actinomycetota; class Actinomycetes; order Kitasatosporales; family Streptomycetaceae; genus Streptomyces; species Streptomyces sp. NPDC004629. The sequence goes on from NZ_JBIALO010000054.1 coordinate 19,144, forward strand.
CCGGTCCAGGCCGTCGCCCAGCAGCCCAGGCATCAGCGCGAGCGCCCCGCACGCGGCGGCCAGCAGCCCCATCCCGGCGATCATCAGGGGCGGTGCCTCCCGTGCGCCGGCCGCCTGTGAGCTGCGCGGCCGGGCGAAGAAGCCGACCCCGAGCGCCTTCACGAACACGGCCGCGGCGATGCCGGCGGACAGCGCGATCAGCGCCACGGACAGCGGCAGGACGACCGCCACCGCGACGCCCGGCACCTGAAGCCCGTGGATCAGGGACTGCAGCAGCAGCCACTCGCTGATGAACCCGTTGCCCGGCGGCAGCGCCACCGCGCCGAGTGCGGCCAGCGCGAACAGTCCGGCGGTGACGGGCATCCGGGAACGCAGACCGCCGAGCCGGTCGAGGTCCCGCAGGCCGGTGGCCCGCAGCACCGACCCGGCCGCGCAGAACGCCAGGGCCTTGAACGCCGCGTGGTTGACCACGTGCAGCAGCGCCGCCGCCAGCGCCAGCGCGGCCAGCGGCCGGTTGCCGTAGGTGGTGAACAGTCCGCAGGCGCCGACGCCGATCAGGACCAGGCCCATGTTCTCGCTCGTCGAGTACGCCAGCAGCCGCTTCAGGTCGCAGGCCATCGCCGCCTGCAAAATCCCGTACACCGCGCTGGCCCCACCGACCGCCGCCAGCCCCAGCCACCACCACGCCGGACCACCGCCGAGCAGGTCGAGACCGGTGCGGACCAGGCCGTACACGCCGAGGTTGACCATGGCAGCGCTCATCAACGCCGAGACGGGGCTGGGCGCTTCGGGATGGGCCCGGGGCAGCCAGGCATGCAACGGCACCGCGCCCGCCTTCGACGTGAACGCGAGTGCGACCAGCACGAACACGACCCCTCGCACGGCCGGCGAGAGGGTGTGCGCGCCCGCCCGCAGTACGGCGAAGGTCTGGCCGCCGGCCTGCGCGGCGAACAGCGCGAGCCCGGCGAGCAGGAGTACCAGGCCGAGGTGCGTCATCACCGCGTACCAGACGCCCGCCTGCCGCACCGGAGCACGGCCTTGGTGCTCGGCCAGGACCAAGAGCAGCGAGCCGAGCGCCATCAGCTCCCACAGCACCAGGAACGTCGACACCGACGCCGCCACGGGCACCAGCACCAAGGTGAGCGCGAACAACGGCAGCACCGCCTGCGCTGTGCGAGAGCCGAGCCCGTGCGGGCCGTGTCCGGCGGCGTAGCCGATGCCGTACACCGCGACCGCTGCCACGACGGCCCCCGCGACCGCCATGAAGAGGCCACCCAGCGCATCCACCGCCACATGCGCACCGGCCAGCGGCAGCAACCCGGGGAACACGGCGCTCCAGCGGCTGCCTCCCAGTGCGGCCACACCCGCCGTACCACCGGCGACCCCCACGCCGGCCGTCAGGACTCCCACCACCGGGACACGGACCCGGTACGGCAGTCCGAGCCCGGCCAGCGCCCCCGCGCCGCCCAGTGCGGTGACCGTCGCGAGGGCGGCCGGGATCGCGCTCACCGCCCGGTCACGCTCCGCAGGGCCGCCACGATCGCACCCGGTTCCGGCGGGCACCCGGGCACGGCCAGATCCACCGGTACGACATCGGCGACGGCGCCCTCGACGCCGTAACCGCCCGCGAACTCGCCGCAGTTGATCGCGCAGTCCCCCACCGCCACCACCAGCCGGGGCTCGCCCATCGCGGCGACCGTGCGCCGCAGCGGCTCGGCCATGTTCCGGGTCACGGGCCCGGTCACCAGGGCCACGTCCGCGTGCCGGGGCGAGGCCACAAGGCGCGCCCCGTACCGCTCGGCGTCGTAGACCGGGTTGAAGGCCGCCGCGATCTCGATCTCGCAGCCGTTGCAGGAACCCGCGTCCACACACCGCACCTGCGCCGCCCCGCCGAACTCCCGCGCTCCCGGCGGGGCGCCGCCCTCCGGGCGCGGCGGCGCGGGCTCGGCCACCCGCCCGGTGGTACGGATCTTGCGCAACAGCCCCATGAACCCTCCCGGTACGGTGAGAACGTTTCCGCAGGCGGCCAACGAGCCATCCCGCGGCTGGAGTTACGGCATTTTTCCGGTACTTTTCCGGTGTTTTGCACAGGGGTGAGGCTCTGAGGTGGGGGAGGCGGCCGTCTCTACGACGGCGGTTTTCCTTCGCCCTGTGCGGCATGCAGGTCGGCGAGGAGTTCGGCCTGACCGGCCAGCACGCCGGAGAGGATGGTGCGGGCGACCCTCAGCAGCTCGGCCACATTCGGGCTGGTCAAGGAGTGGTACACGGTCGAGCCTTCTTTGCGGGTGACCACCAGGTTGGCCCGGCGCAGTACGGCGAGCTGCTGCGAGAGGTGGGCCGGCTCGATGCCCACCTCGGGCAGCATCTCGGCGACCGCGTGCTCGCGCTCGCTCAGCAGCTCCAGGACGCGGATGCGGGCGGGGTGGCCGAGTGTTTTGAAGAACTCGGCCTTCAGCTGGTACAGCGGTGTACTCACGGTGCCGCCTCCTCCGCTGTGCGGCCACGCGGCATGACCGGCCGGGCCTCGGCGCATCGCATCCACCCACTCGTCAAGAACATGCGGCCCATCTTCGCCCGCGGCATCGGTCAGGCCGAAACCGCGCCGAGAGAAGAGAGCCGACGAATCCGGTAGTGAGGACCTCACGAATTGCTGACATTAGCAAGTCATGAGGTCCTATGGGGAGGTGTGTGCGAGGGGCGTCCTGCCGCGCGGTGACGGCGACGACGCCTCCGTGCCCGGGCCGTCAGAGGGGGAGGGTGATCCAGATGCTTTTGCCCCGGCCGTCGGCGTCCGCGCGGACGACTGCGGTGCCGCCCAGGCCGAGGGTGAGTTCCATGACGGTGCTGAGCCCGCCGACGCCGTCGGCGAGCACCCCGCTCAGCGTCGGCTGGTAGGGGTGGCGGTCGTGGACGGCGAAGGCCAGGCAGTCGGGTCCCGCCGCGTAGATCACGGTCACCGTCGGGGAGAGGACGGCGGCGTGCCGGACGCTGTTGGTGACGAGTTCGGCAAGAATCAGCAGCGCGGGGTCCACGGCTGCGTGACGCAGCCCGATGCCCCACTGGACCAGGGCCTGCTCGGCCGTCTCGCGGGCGACGCGCACGGCGGACGGTTCGGTGGGCAGGGTGAGCACGTGCCGGTGGGGCAGGGCTTGGAGCTGCGTGGACATCGTTCACGCCTCCGCGCGGGCGAGGCGGAAACCGGTGACGGTCTTGGGGTGCAGACGCAGCAGGGTGTCGTGCGGGCCATGAGCCCAGCCGGTCAGGGTGCGCCGGTAGTGCGCGGCCTCGTCGGGGTCGGTGATCACCTCGGCGGGGCCGCAGACGGTGACCGTCCAGCCGGTGCCGGTCACCGCGCGGATCTCGTCGACGTGGTACGTCGCCGTCGTGGGCACCGCCATGGCCGGGGCCGGTGTACGGACGATCAGCCGGCCGTACTCCCACACATGCCGGGCGGGCCGGATCACGGTCAGGTCCCGCTGCGTGTACACCAACCGCCCCAGGCTGCTGCCCTCCAGCAGCCACAGGGCCTCCGCGCCGGAGACCTCGACCATGCGCAAGGTGGTGGGGGACGTACTCATCGAAGGGCTTCCTCGCTGGGCGTCGGGGGCTGCTGTGCGGGCAGGGCGGGCAGGACCCCGGCCGTCTCCAGGTGATCGCGGGCCGCCCGGATGGCCTCGGGCGTGGTGGCGTACTCGCGGCCCCTGTGCCGCAGCAGGTCGAGCGCGCCGACGGAGTCGAGGACCTGCCGCTGGCCTGGCCGTATCCCGGAGGCCAGGACGACGATGCCACGGCGTCGCAGCTTCTCCACCGCGTCCTTCACGACCAGGGCGCCGGTGGCGTCCATCGTCGACACCCGCGACATCCGCAGGATCACGACGCGGACGTCGGCGACCTCGGTCAGCTCCAGCAGGAAGCGGTGGGCGGCGGCGAAGAACAGCGGCCCGTCGATGCGGTACGCGACGATGTGCTCGGCCAGCAGCGCGTGCTCCTCCACGCTGTGATCGCCCCGGTCGAGCGGCACCAGGTCGAAGCGGGCCTGCTTGGCCACGGCCCGCAGGGCGAGCGCGCCCGCGAGAACCAGCCCGATGATCACCGCGTACACGAGGTCCAGGGCCAGCGTCGCCACGGCGGTCAGGCCGAGTATCAGCGCGTCCGAGCGGGTCGCCTTCGCCATGGCCTTCAGCGAGCCGACCTCGACCATGCGGATCGCGGTGGCCAGCAGCACGCCCGCGAGCGCGGCCAGCGGAATCTCTGAGACGAGGGGCGCCGCCGCGAAGACGATCACGGCGAGGACGGCGGCATGGGTGAGGGCGGCGAGCCGGGAACCGGCGCCCGTCCGCACGTTGACCGCGGTGCGGGCGATGGCGCCGGTGGCGGGCACACCCCCGAAGAGCGGAGCGGCGATGTTGGCCAGACCCTGCCCGAACAGTTCCCGGTCCGCATCGTGCCGCTGCCCGACCGTCATGCCGTCGGCGACCGAGGCGGACAGCAGCGACTCCAGGGCCGCGAGGGCGGCCACGGCCACCGCGGGAGCGAGCAGGGTCCCCAGCGAGCCGAGGTCGAGAAAGGACAACGACGGCACGGGCAGCCCTGAGGGCAGGTCACCGATCGGCTTCGCCGCATCCAGGTGGGCCAGCCGCGCCACGATCGTCGCCGCGATCACCGCGACGATCGAGAACGGCACCGTCGGCCGCCAGCGGGCCCCGATCAGCATGACCGCGGCCACCGCGACCGCGAGGCCGGCCGCCGTCCAGTTCGGGGCCTGCACGAACTCCCGGGCCGCACGCCAGGTCACCACCAGCACCCGGTCGCCGTCCGGTGTGGGCACACCGAGGGCGTTCGGGATCTGCTGCAGGCCGATCACGCAGGCGATGCCCAGGGTGAAGCCCTCGACGACCGGGGCGGGCACGTACCGCATGTACTTCCCGGCCCGCAGCACCGCCAGGGCGACCAGCATGAGGCCCGCCATCAGTCCGACGGTGAGCACCCCGGCAGGGCCGTATTGGGCGACGATCGGCACCAGGACGACCGTCATGGCGCCGGTCGGCCCCGACACCTGGAGGTTGGAACCGCCGAACACCGCCGCGAGGGCGCCCGCGACCACGGCCGTCGCCAGTCCCGCCTCGGCACCCAGCCCGGAGGAGACACCGAAGCCGAGCGCGAGCGGCAGCGCGACGATCGCCACGGTGAGGCCGGCGAGCAGGTCCCGGCGCGGGTCGCGCCGTATCTCCGCGAGGTCGGCGGAACCGGGCAGCAGCGCGGCGACGCGGGCCCACGCGCGGTGGAACGCCGTGCTCATCGTGCGACGACCTCGGCTTCCCTCAGCTCGGCGAGGAGTTCGCCCTGCCCCGTCAGCATCTCGGTCAGGATCCGCCGCGCTGCCGTCATCAGGTCGGCCACGTCCCCGCCGGCCAGCGCGTAGACGACCGTCGAGCCCTCTCGGGTGGAGGTGACGATCCCCGAGCGGCGCAACACCGCCAGTTGCTGCGACAGGCTGGAGGGCTCCACCTCGATCCGCGCGAGCAGGTCACGTACCGGTCTGGGCCTGTCCTGCAGAAGCTCCAGCACCTGTATCCGTACAGGATGGCCGAGCATCCGGAAGAACTCGGCCTTGGCTTGGTACAGCGGAACGGACACGACCCCTCGACTTCCCCTGCTGCACCCCCACCGCGGGGGCGGACGCGAAAGGCTGTGCCCGCGGCTACCTGCAGACACAGCCAACACAGCATCTAACCAATTGCAAAATTTCGCAATTCCGCATCCTGCTGCGCCCCGGACGCCCCCGCCAGGGGCCCCGCTCCCGCGATCAGGCCTTCTTGACCACGCCCGACTTGAGCTGCATCGCTCCGAAGCCGTCGACCTTGCAGTCGATGTCGTGCCCGTCGACCCCGTCGACCAGCCGGATGCCGCGCACCTTGGTCCCCGCCTTGATCCCCGACGGGCTGCCCTTGACCTTGAGGGCCTTCACCACCACCACGGTGTCGCCGTCCCGCAGCACATTGCCGACGGCGTCCTTGACGACACGCTCAGCGGCGGGGTCACCGCCCTCGTCCCCGGTCTCGGCGGGAACCCATTCATGGCCGCATTCCGGGCAGACGACCAGCGCGTTCATCTCGTAGGTGTACTCACAGGAGCACTTCGGACAGGGAGGAGGATTCTCGATCACCTCGCCAGAGTATCCAGCGACCAGATCCAGCGGCCGAGCCGGATGCTTCACCGGCGTCCTTCCCCGGTCTTCGCAATGCTCAGACCGGCTGCCCCGGCAGTGACTGCTCGACCCATATGACCTTGCCTTGCGTGGTGTACCGGGTGCCCCAGCGCTGGGTGAGCTGGGCGACCAGGAAGAGCCCGCGCCCGCCCTCGTCCATCGTTCGTGCCCGGCGCATGCGGGGGGCGAGGCTACTGCCGTCGGACACCTCGCAGATCAGCGTGCTGTCGTGGAGCAGGCGCAACTGGATGGGTTCACCGCCGTAGCGGATCGCGTTGGTGACCAGCTCGCTGACGACCAGTTCGGTGGTGAACCCCAGCTCTCCCAGGCCCCAGTCGGCCAGCCGTGCGATGACCTCCTCGCGCACCCGGGGGACGACCGGCGGGTCGGCGGGCAGGTCCCAGGTTGCGAGCTGGGCGGCGCCGAGAGCGCGGGTGCGGGCCACGAGAAGGGCGATGTCGTCCGAGGGCTCCGCCGGAACGAGAGCGCCCAGCGCCTTGCAGACCTGTTCCGGTGTACGGCCGCGAAGAGCAAGGACGTTTTGCAAGCGGTCGAGGCCGCGCTCAAGGTCACCCCCGCCGAGGTGCTCGATCAGCCCGTCGGTGTAGAGGACGAGCAGGCTGCCCTCGGGCAGTTCGACATCGACCGTCTCGAAGGGCAGACCGCCCAGGCCCAGCGGCGGGCCCGCGGGCACATCGGGGAATGCCACGGTGCCGTCGGGGAGGACCACGGCGGGCGGCGGGTGACCGGCCCGTCCCAAGGTGCAGCGCCGCGTGCCGGGGTCGTACACGGCGTACAGACAGCTCGTGCCGACCATCCCCATGGAGGATTTTCCGGCCCGTTGGTCGTCGAGGTCGAGGCGGATGACGAGGTCGTCGAGCTGGGTGAGGATCTCGTCGGCCGCCAGGTCGAGTGCCGAGAAGTTGTGGACCGCGGTGCGCAGCCGGCCCATGGTCGCCGCGGCGTGCAGCCCGTGCCCGACCACATCGCCGACGACCAGCGCCACCCGTGCCCCCGACAGCGGGATGACGTCGAACCAGTCGCCTCCGACCCCGGATGCTGCGGGCAGGTAGCGGTGGGCCGCATCCACCGCGTGCTGAACGGGCAGGCCGCTCGGGAGCATGCCCTTCTGCAGCGCGAGTGCCATGGCATGCTCACGCGTGAAGCGGCGCGCGTTGTCGATGCACACGGCGGCGCGTCCCACCAGCTCCTCCGCGAGGACCAGGTCGTCCTCCTCGAAGGGGCCGTGAGCGCGGGAACGGTAGAAGCTGGCGACGCCCAGGGCCGTGCCGCGGGCGAGCATGGGCACGGCAATGAGCGAGTGAACGCCCGCACCGAGGATCTTGGAGCCGCGGACCGGATCGTCGGCCATCCACCCCGGAGCCCGGGACAGCGTCCGTTCGCGCACCGGCTCGCTAGTGACCAGTGCCTGGGCCTGCGGTGTGGACGCAGCGAAGGTGATCAGGTCGCCCAGCGGCTTGAGGTGGGAGGCTTCGTACGGGCCGCCCAACGCCACCCGACGCAGCGGGCCGTCCACCCGGATCGGTTCCTCGCCGAGCAGCACCGAGTCCGGCAGGTCGACGGCCGCGAAATCGGCGAACCGGGGAACGGCCACCTCGGTCAGTTCCTCGGCGGTCCGGGACACATCGAGCGTGGTTCCGATCCGGGAGCCGGCATCGGCGATCAACCCGAGACGCTGACGGGCCCGCAGGGCGAGCCGGCCGATGACGGGCTCACCGACGGCGAGCAGCCACCGGCCCGCCGGCGCCGCCGGCGCAGCGGACGACGCGGCCACGGGGGGACTCCCCGACACATGACCGTGCACCACGAGCGATTCCGTGCCGGGCGCCCGGGTCTCCGCAAGCTCCGGAGACCCGGGCGCCCGGGTCTCCGGAGCTTGCGGAGACTGCCGCGGACGAAGAGGGTGAACGCCGACGCCGGGGAAGGCGGCCTCGACGGCGACACCCGTCACGCCGGACGAGCTTTCGATCGGCCTGCTGACCAGGATGACCGCGCGTCCACCGCTGAGCCGCACCTCGGCGAGACCGGCTTGACCCGAGGAGATCAGCTCGGTCGCGCGCTCCTCCAGAATGTGCCGGTCACAAGGGCCGAGGACGTCCCAGGGCGTCAGCAACGTCCCTGACGGCCGGCCGCCGACCGCCCCCCGGCTGCGGGCGTCCTGGTAAGCCTCCAGCAGGGCACGCTCGCGTGCGGTGACGCCGTCGAGCAGCCCCTGCTCGACGGCGTGGGACGCCTCGGTCACGGCCTCCAGCATGGCCCGGTCGGCGTCGCGATCCCTGCACGTCAGGTCGAGCACGCCGAGAAACTGCCCGCTCAACGGATCGCGAACGGGCGCGCCCGCACAGGCGAGCCTGCGCCAGACATCGGCGAAGTGCTCGCGGCCGACCACGAAGGCGGGTCCGGCCACTGCGAGGGCCGTGCCGATGCCGTTGGTACCGGCCAGCTCCTCGGGGATGCCGAAGCAGGGGGCAACCTGCAGCCGTTCGAGGTAGCGGTTCAGGCAGGGCTCGCCTCCCCGGCGCTCCATGATCCGCGCCCGCTCGTCGGTGAGGAACACGGTGACCGGCATACCCGAGAGCACGGACTCCAGATGGTCGAGCACAGGGCCGGCGGCGTAGGCGAGCTTGCCTCCGAAGTCCAGGTCGGAGTCGTAGGGGGCCTCGAAGCCGTTGGCTGCAACGCCCTGGAGGTGACACCGCCGCCAAGAACTCAGGATCGGCTTGCGGACGGCCTTCCCCACGGTTCCGCCGGACAGCAGCCTGTCGTGGGCCTTCGCAAGGGCAGCAGCGTCGTCCCAGGTACTGCTCATCTGAGCCTCTTCACCCAGAGAGGGACAATTTACCCTTTAGTAATAGAACACCGTCGCGTCATTGGCGACCGCGAGAGCCCTCCCGAGGGCCCGCTGGTCGGCGAGCCGGCCCCGGCGTGGTCAGAAACGACTTTTGCTTGGTCAGCAAATCATGCATGGAACGTCAAAGACGGCTGCAGTTGATCACTCTCGGTAATGCACGGCAACTCACAGTAAATAACGTGATATTCAAGTCGGGCACCAAAGCGTTCGAAATTTCACCATGCGCACAATCAATAGAGAGACTTCTTGATGACGCAGCTGACCCGTCGCCGACTCTTGGGGCTTGCCGCCCTCCAAACAGCAACTGCCGCCGGACTCACCACTATTACCGCCGCCACGGCTCGGGCAGGTGCCGCCGAGCCGGCCGCGGCCCGCGAGTGGGCCCCCGCCGTAGTCGTCGGTTCCGGTTACGGTGCCGCTGTGGCTGCCCTCCGACTTGGCCAGGCAGGCATTCGCACCCTGGTACTGGAAATGGGACAGCTATGGAAGAACTCAGTTGACGGCAAGTCGACCTTTTGCAGCATGACCGCTCCCGACCGCCGCGCGATGTGGTTCCGCCACCGCACCGAGGCCCCGTTGTCCACCATTCTGTGGCTCGACGTGGTCAACCGGGACATCGACCCCTACGCCGGTGTGCTGGACCGGGTCACCTTCCCGGGAATGTCGGTGTACGTGGGGCGGGGTGTGGGAGGCGGCTCCCTGGTCAACGGCGGAATGGCAGTCGCCCCGGTCCGCGCGTACTTCGAGGAGGTGCTGCCCGGAGTCGACGCCGACGAGATGTATCGAACCTACTATCCACGCGCCAAGGCCATGCTCGGTGTCAATTCCATCTCTCGGAACTGGTTCGAACGCAGCGAGTACTACCGATATGCCCGCGTCTCCCGCGCCCACGCCCACAACGCTGGCCTGAAGACCGCCTTCCTTCCCAACGTGTACGACTTCACCTACATGGCACGGGAGGAAGCAGGACGGGTGCCCAAATCTGCCCTCGCAGCCGAAGTGATCTATGGGAACAACCACGGAAAGCGCAGCCTCGATCACAGCTATCTCGCCGCTGCCCTCGGAACGCACAACGTCACCATCGAGACGCTCCACCATGTGAAGAGTGTCCGGCAGGAGCCTGACGGCACCTATGTGCTGTCGGTGGCGCAGACCGACACCAGCGGCACGCTCGTGGCCACACGCGAGATCGGCTGCCGTCACCTGTTTCTGGGGGCAGGCAGTCTGGGCTCCACCGAACTCCTGCTGCGGGCACGGGACACCGGCGCTCTCCCCAACCTCACGGACACCGTCGGCAAGGGCTGGGGCCCCAACGGCAACATCATGACCGCCCGAGCCAATCACCTGTGGGACCCCACCGGCCCCCGGCAGTCCGCCATCCCCGCCCTGGCCATCGACGACTGGAGGAACCCGAACCATCCCGTACTCGCCGAAATTGCTCCCGTCCCGGCCGGCATCGAGACCTGGATCAGCCTCTACCTGGCCATCACCAAGAACTCCGAACGCGGCACCTTCTTCTATGACCGCGCGACCGACACCATGGGCCTGGACTGGACCCGTGATCAAAACCAGCCCTCAGTCGCTTCCGCCAAGTCGCTCTTCGACCGAATCAACAAAGTCAACGGCACCGCTTACCGTCACGACCTCTTCACCGACACACGCGCGTTCGCCGACGACTTCTGCTATCACCCTCTCGGTGGCTGCGTACTCGGCAAGGCAACAGACAGTTACGGCAGGGTCCGCGGCTACCGTAACCTCTACGTCACCGACGGAGCACTGATCCCCGGCTCCCTCGGCGTCAACCCCTTCGTCACCATCACTGCCCTCGCTGAACGCAACCTCGACCGGATCCTCACCGAGGACGTCACCTCCTCATGAACACAGCGACGGGCCGAGGGCCCATGCTGATATAAAGCCCTCCCATTCCAGTCCGGCGCCATGGTCGGCCGCAACCTGAGTCTCCGGGAACGTCTCCCCGAACACGCCCACGCCGCCGCGTACTCCGTGATGTATGCCGCTGGGGGCGTGGGCTACAGCCTTACCGCGTCCCTGTCCGCTGTGGCGCTGAATCTGACCAGCCCCTCGGCCGCGATCCTCGGCGGCGTCACCATCACCCTCCTCATCACCGCCGTCAGCGCCATCGCCGAACGTGGCGGCCGAACGGATCGGTGTGTTCCTTCTCTGCCGACTCCCGTGCCAAACAGCCCCGTTCATGCAAGGCCAGGCCGTTGTCCAGCAGGTCCGGCACCAGGGCTTGGGGCGGACACGATCAAGACTTCCGGCGCCTCCACCCGTCGCCCAGGGCGGCCCGTGTTGCTCAATCAGCTGAAGCACTACCCCGCCGAGTTCACGGCGGATGCGGTCGCGTTGTACCAGTCGCGGCCGGGGCAAGCCGGCCCCGGGGACGCCGGGCGGAGATACCTGCTGAGCCGCCCACTGCGCTGGAGGCGGAGAACGCGGCCCTGCGCAAGAAAGTCCGCCAGCTGGAAGAGAAACGCGAGGTCCTGCGCAAGGCGGCGAAGTAATGCGCCGGGGAGACGCGTCGGTGAACCGCTTCCAGTTCGTCGCAGACCACCAGCGCTGCTTCGGCGTGAAGCGGCTGTGCGCCATCCTCGACGTCGCCCGCTCCGGCTTCTACTAGGCCCTGTCTCCCCGATCGCGGGAGACGGGTCGACCGGGTCCTGTGGCGATTATGGGGAGGACGTCGGGAGGGTCGGCCGGACACAATGCGGTCATGGTTGATCACGTTCGAGATGCTCCACGCCCGGATTTCCTCAGCAAGCCGTCGCTGAGCGGGGAACGGGTGCTGCTCCGGCCGGTCACGGCGGATGACGTGCCTGCGCTGATGCCAATGTTCCTGGACACGGAGGCATCACGGCTGACCGGCAGTCATGACGACGGCGCACCCGATGAGGGGCGCATACGTGCCTGGTACGACAGCCGTCGGGAACAAGATGACCGGCTGGACCTTGCCGTGATCGAGCGGGCGACGGGGAACGTCATCGGCGAGGCGGTCCTCAACGAATGGGACCCGGCCAACGAAAGTTGCAGCTTCCGCATCTGCCTGGTGCCCGGCGCTTATGGATCGGGTCTGGGGACGGAGGCGACCCGTCTGATCGTCGGGTACGGCTTCGAGGAGCTGGGGCTGCACCGCATCTCGCTGGAGGTCTACGCGTTCAATCCGCGAGCCCGCCGCGCTTACGAGAAGGTGGGGTTCGTCGCCGAGGGCGTGCTGCGTGACGCACTGCTCTGGGAGGGCGAACGGGTGGACGCGACGGTGATGTCGATCCTGGCGCCGGAGTGGTTCCAGCACGGTGGACGTCCGGAAACAGCCAGTCACGCGTCAGTCTGACCGTGCCGCGGGTGTCAGGCCGCTCGTTGTTCCGCTCATGATGAGCCGGGGCGATCCGACCCTCCGCTCGTGATCGGGGAGACAGGGCCTAGTACTCCAGTGTGGTTTCGTGAGCTATCCAGTGGCTTCGTCGGTGGATCGCCGTCTGTAGTGGCTTTGTCGAGCTGTCGTCTGGTGCCGTCT
>NZ_JBIALO010000055.1:0-31254 GCF_042873595.1 Streptomyces sp. NPDC004629
ATCGACTCCTTCGACCAGTGGGGCGTCGAGCTGGGCAAGGTCCTCGCCAAACGCATCGAGCCCGCACTCACCGAGGGCACCGAGGTCGAGGGCCTGGACGAGTCCACGCACGCCCTGGTCGCCAAGTACCGGGAGCTGCGCGGCCGAAGCTGACCCCGAACCGGCACCGAGCGCAGCTCCAGCGCCGAGCGCGGCGTCCAGCGCGGCGTCGTCGGCGATCCGGCCGTCGAAGAAGCTGATCACCCGGTCCGCGGCGCTGGCCAGCTGGGCGTCGTGGGTGACCAGCAGGATGGTCTGCCCGCGGCCGTGGAAGCGGGACAGCAGCCGCATCACCTCGCGGGTGCCCCTGCTGTCGAGGCTGCCCGCGGGTTCGTCGGCGAGCAGCAGGGGAGGGTGGTTGACCAGCGCCCGGGGCGAGGGCGACCCGCTGCTGTTCGCCGCCGGACGGCTCGCCCGGCATGCTGCGCTCCTTGCGGGTCAGCCTCAGCTCGATCGGCCCAGGACACCGCCAGGGGCGGCTGGTGGACGGCGCTGGCCGGCCCCGGGCAGCTGTCCTTCGACAACTACTCGGCGCTGCTGAAGAACGCCGGGATCACCAGGCGTTCTGGAACACCGTGCTGATCTCGGTGCCGACGACCGTGCTCGTGGTCGTCATCGCCGCCCTCGCCGGATACGCCTTCGCCTGGCTGGACTTCCCGGCCCGCGAGCCGCTGTTCCTGCTGGTGGTGCCGTTGCAGCTCGGTCTGCTGCCGGTGGCCAAACTCTTCGGCCGGCTCGGGCTGCCCGTCGGCCGGCCCGCCATCGCGAGCCTCGCCATCTTCCAGTTCCTGTGGGTGTGGAACGACATGCTGGTCGCCCTGCTGTTCGCGGACACCTCCGCACAGCCGCTGACCGTGGAACTCCAGTCCCAGGCGGGGGCCGTGAAATGACCGGAGCGGCGGGGCGCCGGCCCCGCCGCCGGTCGTCTCACGCCGAGGCCGGCGGGTACAGCGAACGCGGCAGCCCGGAGGCCGCCGCCGCGTCCAGCAGCCACAGGGTGCGCTGCCTGCCGTACGCGCCCGCCGCCGGGGCCTGGATCTCGCCCGCGCCGGACAGCGCGATCTGCGCGGCCTCTGCCTTGTCCTTGCCGGCCGCGAGCAGCCACACCTCGCGGGCCGCCCGGATCGCCGGGAGCGTCAAAGAGACCCGGGTCGGCGGCGGCTTGGGCGCGCCGTGCACGCCGACCACCGTGCGCTCGGTCTCCCGTACCGCGGGCAGCTCCGGGAACAGCGAGGCCACATGGGTGTCCGGGCCGACGCCGAGCAGCAGCACGTCGAAGGTCGGCACGGCCCCGTGGTTCTCGGGGCCCGCGGCCCGGGCCAGCTCGGCCGCGTACGCGTCCGCCGCCGCGTCCACGTCGCTGCCGTACCGGCCGTCCGACGCGGGCATGGGGTGCACGCGCTCGGGGTCCAGCGGCACGGCGTCCAGCAGTGCCTCGCGGGCCTGGGTGACATTGCGTTCCGGGTCGCCCTCGGGCAGGAACCGCTCGTCGCCCCACCACACGTCGAGCCGGGACCAGTCGACGGCGTCCCGGGCGGGCGCCGCCGCCAGCGCGGCCAGCAGGCCGTTGCCGTTGCGGCCGCCGGTCAGCACCACGGACGCGGAGCCGCGCGAGGACTGCGCGTCCACGACCTTGGTGATCAGGCGGGCCGCCGCGGCCTGGGCCATCAGCTCCTTGTCGCGGTGTACGACCAGCTGGGGGGTGCTCACTTCGCCGCCGCCTTCTTCGCCGGGGCCTTCTTCGCCGTCTTCTTCGCGGGGGCGGGCGCGGCCTCGGCCGCCGCGGCGCCCGCCGTGACGGGCTCGGCCTCCGCGGCGGGTGAGCCGATCAGCCGCTCCACGCCGAAGCGCAGCGCCGACGCATAGGTGTCGTCCGGGTCGAGCCGGCGCAGCTCCTCGGCGATCAGCTCGGACGTCTCGCGCCGCTTGAGCGCCACGGCACGGTCCGGCTGCCCCTGGATGGACAGCGTGGCCAGCGAGCCGTCCGCGCGGTCCAGGGCGATCGGGCCGCAGTCGGTGTCCAGCCGGACCGCGGTCAGACCCGGTCCGGACGACAGCGACCGCCTGACGGGGACGTCCAGCCGGTCCGCGAGCCACATCGCCAGCAGCTCACAGCTCGGATTGAACTCCTCGCCCGCCACCTCGACGCCCTTGACCTCGCACACCACCTGGTCCAGGGCCGCGGCCAGCATCGAGCGCCAGGGCGTGATCCGGGTCCAGGACAGGTCGGTGTCGCCGGGCGTGTAGGTGTCCGCGCGGGCGGACAGCTCCCGCACCGGCTGCTCGGACGCGTAGGTGTCGGTGACCCGGCGCTGCGCGAGGGCGCCCAGCGGGTCCCTGGCGGGATCGAGCGGCGCGTTCACCGGCCACCAGACGACGACCGGGGCGTCCGGCAGCAGCAGCGGCAGCACCACGGAGTCGGCGTGGTCGGCGACCTCGCCGTACAGCCGCAGCACCACCGTCTCGCCGGTGCCGGCGTCCGCGCCCACCCGCACCTCGGCGTCAAGGCGTGAGGTGGTGCGGTCGCGCGGGGAGCGGGAGACGCGCTTGATGACGACCAGGGTGCGCGAGGGGTGCTCGTGCGAGGCGTCGCCGGCCGCCTTCAACGCGTCGTAGGCGTTCTCCTCGTCGGTGACGATGACCAGGGTCAGCACCATGCCCACGGCGGGCGTGCCGATCGCGCGGCGGCCCTGCACCAACGCCTTGTTGACCTTGCTGGCCGTGGTGTCCGTGAGGTCTATCTTCATGGCCGGCGCCAGCTCCGTCCGTCTCGTGCGAGCATCTCGTCGGCCTCCGCGGGACCCCACGTGCCCGACGGGTACTGCGCGGGCTTGCCGTGCTTGTCCCAGTACTCCTCGATCGGATCGAGGATCTTCCAGGACAGCTCGACCTCCTCCGTGCGCGGGAAGAGATTGGCGTCGCCGAGCAGCACGTCCAGGATGAGCCGTTCGTACGCCTCCGGGCTGGACTCCGTGAACGACTCGCCGTAGGCGAAGTCCATGGACACGTCCCGGATCTCCATCGAGGTACCCGGCACCTTCGAGCCGAACCGGACCGTGATGCCCTCGTCGGGCTGGACGCGGATGACGACCGCGTTCTGGCCCAGTTCCTCGGTCGCGGTGTGGTCGAAGGGGGAGTGCGGGGCCCGCTGGAAGACCACCGCGATCTCGGTGACCCGGCGGCCGAGCCGCTTGCCGGTGCGCAGATAGAAGGGGACGCCCGCCCAGCGGCGGTTGTCGATCCCCACCTTGATCGCGGCGTAGGTGTCGGTCTTCGACTTGGCGTCGATGCCGTCTTCCTGGAGGTAGCCGATGACCTTCTCGCCGCCCTGCCAGCCGGCCGCGTACTGCCCGCGGACGGTGTGGTGGCCCAGGTCCTTCGGCACCCGTACCGCACCCAGCACCTTGGTCTTCTCCGCGGCCAGCGCGTCCGCGTCGAAGGAGGCCGGCTCCTCCATGGCGGTGAGCGCCATCAGCTGGAGCAGATGGTTCTGGATGACGTCACGGGCGGCACCGATCCCGTCGTAGTAGCCGGCCCGGCCGCCGATGCCGATGTCCTCGGCCATGGTGATCTGCACATGGTCCACGAAGGACCGGTTCCAGACCGGCTCGAACATCTGGTTGGCGAAGCGCAGCGCCAGGATGTTCTGGACGGTCTCCTTGCCCAGGTAGTGGTCGATCCGGAACACCTGATCCGGTTCGAACACCTCGTGCACGACCTTGTTCAGCTCCTCGGCCGACTTCAGGTCGTGGCCGAACGGCTTCTCGATGACCGCGCGCCGCCAGGAGCCGCCCGTCTGGTCGGCCAGGCCGTGCTTCTTCAGCTGCTGGATGACCACCGGGAAGGAGCGCGGCGGCACGGACAGGTAGAAGGCGAAGTTGCCGCCCGTGCCCTGTGCCTTGTCCAGCTCCTCGATCGTGGAACGCAGCCGCTCGAACGCGTCGTCATCGTCGAAGGTGCCCTGGACGAAGCGCATCCCCTGGATGAGCTGCTGCCAGACCTCCTCGCGGAACGGCGTCCGCGCATGCTGCTTGACGGAGTCGTGGACCTCCTGCGCGAAGTCCTCGTTCTGCCACTCGCGGCGGGCGAAGCCGACGAGGGAGAAGCCCGGCGGCAGCAGACCCCGGTTGGCGAGGTCATACACGGCGGGCATCAGCTTCTTGCGCGACAGATCGCCCGTGACACCGAAGATGACCAGGCCCGACGGCCCCGCGATGCGCGGGAGCCGTCGGTCCGCGGGGTCACGGAGCGGATTCGCTCCGGAACCGGAAAACCCGGAAAAGGGGGACAAGATGTCAGCCCTCCGAGGGGGCGAGGCGGTCGAGCACCGCCTCGGTCGACTTCAGCAGGTCGTTCCAGGACGCCTCGAACTTCTCGACGCCCTCGTCCTCCAGGACCTGGACCACGTCGTCGTACGGGATCCCGAGCTTCTCGACGGCGTCGAGGTCCGCGCGGGCCTGCTCGTACGTGCCGGCGATGGTGTTGCCGGTGATCTCGCCGTGCTCCTCGGTGGCCCGCAGGGTGGCCTCCGGCATGGTGTTCACCGTGTTCGGCGCCACCAGGTCGTCGACGTACAGGGTGGGCTTGTACGCCGGGTCCTTCACCCCGGTCGACGCCCACAGCGGACGCTGCCGGTGCGCGCCCGCGTTCTCCAGCGTGCTCCACCGCTCGGAGGAGAAGACCTCCTCGTACGCCTGGTAGGCGAGGCGCGCGTTGGCGACGGCGGCCTTGCCGCGCGCGGCCTTGGCCTCCGGGGTGCCCAGGGCGTCGATCCGCTTGTCGATCTCGGTGTCCACGCGGGAGACGAAGAACGAGGCGACGGAACGGATCAGCGACAGGTCCAGGCCGCGCTCCTTGGCCTTCTCCAGGCCGGCGAGGTAGGCGTTCATGACCTCGCGGTAGCGCTCAAGGGAGAAGATCAGCGTGACGTTGACGCTGATGCCGAGGCCGATGACCTCGGTGATCGCGGGCAGACCCGCCTTGGTGGCGGGGATCTTGATAAGGGTGTTGGGCCGGTCGACGAGCCAGGCGAGCTGCTTGGCCTCGGCGACGGTCGCCCCGGTGTTGTGGGCCAGCCGCGGATCGACCTCGATGGAGACCCGGCCGTCCTGGCCGTCGGTCGCGTCGAACACGGGTCGCAGGATGTCGGCGGCGTCCCGGACGTCCGCCGTGGTGATCATGCGGACCGCTTCCTCGACGGTGACCTTGCGGGCGGCGAGGTCCTTGAGCTGCTGCTCGTAACCGTCGCCGCTGCTGATGGCCTTCTGGAAGATCGTCGGGTTGGTGGTGACGCCCACGACGTGCTGCTGGTCGATCAGCTCGGCGAGGTTGCCGGACGTGATCCGCTTGCGCGACAGGTCGTCCAGCCAGATCGCGACGCCTTCCTCGGAGAGGCGCTTCAGTGCGTCTGTCATGGAAAATGCATCTCCTACGTGTCGTGTATCAGCGTCAGCGCTGCGCGTCAGCGATGGATTCCCGGGCTTTGGCGGCGATGTTCTCGGTGGTGAAGCCGTAGGTGTGGAAGAGGGTCTTGCCGTCGGCGGAGGCTCCGAAGTGTTCGAGGGAGACGATGCGTCCGGCGTCGCCGACGTAGCGGTACCAGGTCAGGGCGATGCCGGCTTCGACGGCGACGCGTGCCCGGATGGTGGGGGGCAGTACGTGGTCGCGGTAGGTCTGGTCCTGTTCTTCGAACCATTCCACGCAGGGCATGGAGACCACGCGGGTGGGGATGCCTTCGGTCTGGAGCTGGGTGCGGGCCTGGACGGCGAGGTGGACCTCGGAGCCGGTGGCGATGAGGATGACCTGCGGGTCGCCGTCTTCGGCGTCGAAGAGTACGTAACCGCCGCGTGCGGTGTCTTCGTTGGGTTCGTAGACGGGTACGCCCTGGCGGGTCAGGGCGAGGCCGTGGGGGGCGCCCTTGCCGTATTCCTTGGTGTGGCGGGTGAGGATTTCACGCCAGGCGGTCACGGTTTCGTTGGCGTCTGCGGGGCGGACGACGTTGAGGCCGGGGATGGCGCGCAGGGAGGCGAGGTGTTCGACGGGCTGGTGGGTGGGGCCGTCTTCGCCGAGGCCGATGGAGTCGTGGGTCCATACGTAGGTGACGGGCAGGTGCATGAGGGCGGAGAGGCGGACGGCGTTGCGCATGTAGTCGGAGAACACCAGGAAGGTGCCGCCGTAGACGCGGGTGTGGCCGTGGAGGGTGATGCCGTTCATTTCGGCGGCCATGGAGAATTCGCGGATGCCGAAGTGGACGGTGCGGCCGTAGGGGGTGGCGCTGGGCAGGGGGTTGTCGTTGGGGAGGAAGGAGGAGGAGGCGTCGATGGTGGTGTTGTTGGAGCCGGCGAGGTCGGCGGAGCCGCCCCACAGTTCGGGGATGAGGGGGCCGAGGGCCTGGAGGGTTTTGCCGGAGGCGGCGCGGGTGGCGATGGCTTTGCCGGGTTCGAAGACGGGCAGGGCGTCGTGCCAGCCGGCGGGGAGGGTGTGGGAGGTGATCCGGTCGTGTTCGGCGGCGCGTTCGGGCTGGTTGGTGCGCCATTCCTGGAAGGTTTTCTCCCAGGCGGCGCGGGCGGTGTGGCCGCGTTCGAGGGCCTGGCGGGTGTGGGCGAGGACGTCGTCGGCGACGGCGAAGTGCTGGTCGGGGTCGAAGCCGAGGACGCGTTTGGTGGCGGCGACTTCTTCTTCGCCCAGGGCGGAGCCGTGGGCGGCTTCGGTGTTCTGGGCGTGGGGGGCGGGCCAGGCGATGATGGAACGCATCGCGATGAAGGAGGGTTTGTCGGTGACCTGTTTGGCGGCTTCGATGGCGTTGTGGAGGGCGTGGGGGTCGAGGTCGCCGTCGGGTCGGGGGGCGATGCGCTGGACGTGCCAGCCGTAGGCTTCGTAGCGTTTGAGGGTGTCTTCGGAGACGGCGGTTGCGGTGTCGCCTTCGATGGAGATGTGGTTGTCGTCCCACAGGAGGATGAGGTTGCCGAGGTGCTGGTGGCCGGCGAGGGAGGAGGCTTCGGCGGAGATGCCTTCCTGGAGGCAGCCGTCGCCGGCGATGCAGTAGATGTAGTGGTCGAAGGGGGAGGCGCCGTGGGGGGTGTCGGGGTCGTACAGGCCGCGTTCGTAGCGGGCGGCCATGGCCATGCCGACGGCGTTGGCGACGCCTTGGCCGAGGGGGCCGGTGGTGGTTTCCACGCCCTTGGTGTGGCCGTATTCGGGGTGGCCTGGGGTGGTGGAGCCGTAGGTGCGGAAGGCTTCGAGGTCGGTGAGTTCGAGTCCGAAGCCGGCGAGGTAGAGCTGGGTGTAGAGGGTCAGGGAGGAGTGGCCGGCGGACAGGACGAAGCGGTCGCGGGCGATCCAGTCGGGGTCGGCGGGGTCGTGCCGCATCACCTTCTGGAAGAGGGTGTAGGCGGCCGGTGCCAGGCTCATCGCGGTACCGGGATGGCCGTTGCCGACCTTCTGTACGGCATCGGCGGCCAGGACGCGCGCGGTGTCCACCGCCCGCTGGTCCAACTCGGTCCAGTCGAGGTCTGAAGTGGTCGGCTTGGTGCTCACCCTGAGTCAGGGCTCCTCTCCACATGTCGAATGCCGGTGCACTGGGCGCCCACCGGCCGTTGTCGAGCCTACCCCCGTGAGTACGTGCGCTTTCTCCCCACATTCCAGACTGCCGGGACTCGCGGGGATCCGCCTCCCGACCGGGTTGTACGACATTCGGCAACTGAATACGGACCCGCTCATCTGACTGCTCAATCGAGCCCGCGTACGCACGTCCGCCAAGCCCGGTAAACACGACCCCACCCCCGCGAAGGGCGAGGTATGGGCAACGTCTACAGTGGCGTGGTACGCGCGAGCCTTTACCGGGACTTCACGGGGGGAGGCTTGCTGGGATGTCTCTGTCAGGGGTGTGCGTGACGGCCGTCGAATCCCGTCCAGCGGGGGTAATCGGTGCGAGCCAGAGCCCGGTCCGCCGGCCGTTCGGGGCTCGTGCCAGGGCCTTCGTGGCGCTGACCAAGCCGCGGATCATCGAGCTGCTGCTGATCACCACCGTTCCGGTGATGTTCCTGGCGCAGCAGGGAGTGCCGGACCTCGGCCTGGTCCTTCTCACCTGCCTCGGCGGCTACCTCTCCGCGGGCGGCGCCAACGCGCTGAACATGTACATCGACCGCGACATCGACGCGCTCATGGACCGCACCTCGCAGCGCCCGGTGGTCACCGGCATGGTGAGCCCCCGCGAATGCCTGGCGTTCGGCATCACGCTGGCGCTCGTCTCCACGCTGCTGTTCGGGCTGACCGTCAACTGGCTGTCGGCCTGGCTGTCACTCGGAGCGCTCCTCTTCTACGTCGTCGTCTACACGATGATCCTCAAGCGGCGCACCTCGCAGAACATCGTCTGGGGCGGCATCGCCGGCTGCATGCCGGTGCTCATCGGCTGGTCGTCCGTCACCAACTCGATGTCCTGGGCGCCGGTCGTCCTCTTCCTCGTCATGTTCTTCTGGACGCCGCCCCACTACTGGCCGCTGTCCATGAAGGTCAGGGACGACTACGCGCGCGTGGGCGTGCCGATGCTGCCCGTGGTCGCCTCCAACAAGGTGGTCGCCAGGCAGATCGTCCTCTACAGCTGGGTGATGGTCGCTGTCTCGCTGCTCCTCACCCCTCTCGGTTACACGGGCTGGTTCTACACGCTGGTCGCCCTGGTGGCGGGCGGCTGGTGGCTGTGGGAGGCGCACGCGCTGCAGCACCGGGCGAAGGCCGAGGTGGCGGGCGCGAAGCTCAAGGAGATGCGCCTGTTCCACTGGTCCATCACCTATGTGTCGCTGCTGTTCGTGGCGGTCGCGGTGGACCCCTTCCTGCGCTGACACAGGTCACATTCCCGGTTGGGCACAGGTCACAGGGCGCTGCTCTCGCCAGTCCGTTTACTCATGAGTAGCATCCTGGCCATGGCAGACACACAGCAGGTTGACCAGAAGGCCGAGCGCACGGCGGCGCGCCTCGCCCAGCGGATCGGCGCCTTCGCCAAGGCCCACGGCGGCGCCGAGTGCCAGGTCGCCTACCTCGGCGAACGCGGTGCCCGGATCGTGCTCGTGGGCGAGGACGGCGGCTGGGGCGACCTGGTGGCCCCGACGTACGAGATCGCCGAACGGGCGGTGGCGAAGTCCGGCATCACGGCCCACGAGTCCTTCGACGGCGAGTTCGCGGCCAAGGTGAGGACGGGCGCCTACGAGTGGAAGCGGATGGCGGGCATCCAGATCGGGGGCTGACCTGGGCCCCTTGAGGCAAGCGGGGGAACGTGCGACCGGCCGCGGGCGGCCCGTGGCCGCCGGACGGTGCACGCTCCCGAACCGAGCCGCGACCTCAGTCCCGGTTCACCCGTTAAGACGGTAGGCATGCACACCGTCCACAACGGGGAGCCCGGATGATCGACACGCCGTCCCTGGTGGACCAGTACTGCCACGGAGTGCTCCGCACCGAACTGGGCCTCGGCACCTTCGAGGCCCAACTCGCCCGCACCGAAGGGCCGCCCGCCCCGGGCACCACGCTCTTCGACACGCAGACCGGCTTCGCCGTGCGCCGCTGGTGCCCCCCGCTGCTCGGCCTCGAACCGCACTGCCCGCCGGCGAGCTATCTCGCCCGGCGCCGTGAACTCGGCGTGCTGGAGGCGGGCCGCAGACTGCTGCGGGGCAGCGGCATCACCACCTACCTTGTCGACACGGGACTGGCCGGCGACCTCACGGGCCCCGACGAGATGGCGTCCGCCGGTGCCGCCGAGGCCCGCGAGATCGTGCGCCTGGAACTCCTCGCCGAGCAGGTCGCCGACACCTCGGGCACCGTCGAGTCCTTCCTCGCCAACCTCGCCGAATCGGTGCACGGGGCCGCCGCGAACGCCGTCGCCTTCACCTCCGTCGCGGGGGTGCGGCACGGGCTGGCGCTCGCACCGGAGCCGCCCGGGCCCGGCGAGGTGCGCGGGGCGGCGGGACGCTGGCTGGCCGAGCGCCGGGTCGGCGGGGAACTCGACGATCCGGTGCTGCTGCGCCATGTGCTGTGGATCGCGGTCGCCTCCGGCCTGCCGCTCCAACTGCACGCCGGGCTCGGTGAGCCGCGCTCGCGCATCGACCGTACGGACCCGGTGCTGCTGACCGACTTCGTGCGGGCCACCGCGGGCCTCGGCACGGATCTGGTGCTGCTGCACGGTTACCCGTACCACCGGCAGGCCGCCCATCTGGCCGGGGTCTTCCCGCATGTGTACGCCGACTCCGGTGCCGCGCTGGTGCGTACCGGTGCCCGCGCGGCCGGTGTCCTCGCGGAGATCCTGGAACTGGCCCCCTTCGGCAAGATCCTCTTCTCCAGCGGCGCACACGGGCTGCCCGAACTGCACGTCGTGGGCGCCAGCCTGTTCCGCGAGGCGCTTGGCCGGGTGCTGGGCACATGGGTCGCCGAGGGCGCCTGGTCTCTGGGGGACGCCCAACGGGTGGCCCGTCTGATCGCGGGAGAGAACGCGGACCGGATCTACGGCCTGTCAGACTGAGACGCCCCCACACACACGCCTATGGCGCCCGCCCCCACGTGCGCCTGCCACACACCCACACGTGTGCCTGTGGCGCTCGGCCAAGTGTGGGCCTGTTGGCGCCGGCCCATGTGCGGACCTGCGGCACCCGCCCACGTATGTGCCTGTGGTGTGTCCGACCACGCATGCGCCTGCCACACCGCCCACCGGCGCGCATGTGGCGCTCGCTCACCCTTGCGCCTATGGTGCGCGCCCACGTGTGCGCCTGTACCACCCGCCCACGTGTGCGCCTGTACCACCCGCCCACGTGTGCGTCTGCAGCACCCGCCCTCGCGTGCGCCTGTGGCGCCGCCCACACGTGTGTGGGCCTTGCAACGCCCGCCGCCCGCCCGCCCGCGCGCGCCCGGCTCGGAGTATGCGTTCGCGCGCGCTTCCGTTCGACGCGTGCCGCCGTGTGTCCTTCCGGTGCAGGCCCGCGCGCGTGGGCTTCTCGGCGGGGGCTCAGTGTGCGTGCCGTTGCCTGACGGTCACGCTCACGCGCGCGTGGCGACCGGTGTTTCCAGGGAGGGACCCGGCAGCGTGGCCGTCGCTTCGGGGTGTTCCCGCAGCGACAGCAGCACGCGCAGCACCCAGATCCACATCACGCAGGAGCCCAGCATGTGCGCGCCCACCAGGACCTCGGGCAGATGCGTGAGGTACTGGACGTAGCCGATCGCGCCCTGGCACAGCAGCACGATGAACAGCTCGCGCGTACGGTCCCGCGGACCCTTGGGCGCGTCGACCGCCTTGAGCACGAACCACAGGGCGAAGGTCAGCGTCACCACGATCCAGGCGAGCACGGCGTGCAGTTCGGTGACGTTCTCCCAGTCGATCGGGATCCGTTCGACCTCGCTGGAGTCACCCGCGTGCGGTCCCGCCCCGGTCACCACCGTGCCGACGGCGATCAGCACGACGGACGCGGTCACCAGGACCCGCACCAGCTGCTGCACGGCCTTGCCGACCAGCGGGCGCGGCGGCCCGTCGCCCTCGCGGCTGCGCTGCCACATCACCGTGGCGACGGCGATGAGCGCGGTGGACAGCAGGAAGTGGGCCGCGACCGTGTACGGGTTCAGCCCGACCAGGACGACGATGCCGCCGAGCACCGCGTTGCCCATGACCACCCAGAACTGCGCCCAGCCCAGCCGGGTGAGGCCGCGCCGCCACGGCTTCTGCGCGCGGGCGGCGATGATCGCCCAGCCCACGGCCGCGCACAGCACATAGGTGAGCATGCGGTTGCCGAACTCGATGACGCCGTGCAGGCCCATGGCCCGGGTGGTGGTCAGCGAGTCGTCGGTGCAGGTGGGCCAGGTCGGGCAGCCGAGGCCCGAGCCGGTCAGCCGGACGGCACCGCCGGTGACCACGATGACCACCGACATGACGAGTGCGATGAGTGCCGCCCGCTGGACCGTCCGGGGGTTCGGGGTCCAGCGTTCGGCGATGAAGGCGAGCGGGTTGCGCACGGCCGCTGCGGCATCGGCGCGGGTCAGCTTTGGCACGCGCACCATGGTAGGCCGCCGCTTGTGCACGCGTTCACGAGGGTCGCCCTCCGGCCGCCCAGGGCCGCCGCCAAGCCGCAGTGGAGTCGCACCGGCGTCGCCCTCACGGCGTACGCGCGGATCGCGCCGAGCCGGTCACTCCCAGCGGAAGAACCGTCCGGCGGCGGCCAGCCCCACGACCGCCCAGCCGGCCAGGATCCCCAGGTCGGCCCACGGCATCCCGGCCCCGTGCTGGAGCACGTCCCGCAGCCCGTCCGACAGAGCCGTGACGGGCAGCAGCGCGAGCACGTCCTGGGCGCCGGAGGGGAACTTGTCCAGCGGGACGATCACGCCACCGCCGACGAGCAGCAGCAGGAAGACCAGATTGGCGGCGGCCAGCGTCGCCTCCGCCTTCAGCGTGCCCGCCATCAGCAGCCCGAGGCCCGAGAAGGCGGCCGTGCCCAGGACGAGCAGGAGCAGCACGGCGGCCACGGTGCCGGCCCCGCCGTGCGGCGACCAGCCCAGCGCGAAGGCGATCGCCGTCAGCAGCACCACCTGGAGGACCTCCGTGACCAGCACGGACGCGGTCTTCGCGGTCATCAGTCCCCAGCGCGGCAGCGGCGAGGACGCCAGCCGCTTCAGCACGCCGTAACGCCGTTCGAAGCCCGTGGCGATGGCCTGGCCGGTGAACGCCGTCGACATCACGGCGAGCGCCAGGATGCCGGGCGTCAGGAAGTCCACGGCCCTGCCCGCGCCGGTGTCCACGATGTCCACCGAGCTGAACAGCACCAGCAGCAGCGTGGGGATCACGACCGTCAGCAGCAGCTGTTCGCCGTTGCGCAGCAGCAGCCGGGTCTCGAACGCGGCCTGGGCCGCGATCATGCGGGGCAGGGGCGCCGCGCCGGGTGCGGGGGTGTAGGTGCCCACGGTGGTCACGAGCGCAGCTCCTTGCCCGTCAGTTCCAGGAAGACGTCTTCGAGGGTGTGCCGTTCGACGGAGATCCGGTCCGGCAGGACGCCGTGCTGGGCGCACCACGAGGTCACCGTCGCCAGCAGCTGCGGATCGACCTTGCCGACGACCCGGTAGGAGCCCGGCGTCAGCTCGGCTGCGGCGCAGTCCGCCGGGAGCGCCTTCAGCAGGGAACTCACGTCGAGGCCCGGCCGGCCGGTGAAGCGCAGCGTGTTCTCGGCGCCGCCGCGGCACAGTTCGTCGTGGGAGCCCTGGGCGATGACCCGCCCGTCGTCGATGATGGCGACGTCGTCGGCGAGCCGCTCGGCCTCCTCCATGTGGTGCGTCGTGAGGATCACGGAGACACCGTCGGCGCGCAGGTCCGCGACCAGGTCCCAGGTGGCGTGCCGGGCCTGCGGGTCGAGCCCGGCCGTCGGCTCGTCCAGGAAGACCAGCTCCGGGCGTCCCACGACGGCCATGGCGAGTGCGAGCCGCTGCCGCTGGCCGCCCGACAGCCGCCGGTAGGTGGTGCGCCCGCAGCCGCCGAGCCCGAGCCGTTCGATGAGCGCGTCCACGTCCAGCGGGCGGGCGTGCAGCGCCGCCACATGGCGCAGCATCTCGTCGGCCCGTGCGCCCGAGTACACCCCGCCGGACTGGAGCATCACGCCGATGCGGGGGCGCAGCGCGGCGGAGTCCCGCACCGGGTCGAGGCCGAGGACGCGCACCGTGCCGGCGTCCGGCCTCCGGTATCCCTCGCAGGTCTCGACCGTGGTCGTCTTGCCCGCCCCGTTGGGGCCGAGCACGGCGGTCACGCCCGCCCCGGCCACCAGGTCGAGGCCGTTCACCGCGGTCTTCGTGCCGTACCGCTTCACCAGGGCCTTGACCTCGATGACCGGGTGCGACACGAAGCGTCTCCCTGAGGGGTGGTGGTCGGGAGACGGGCGGGCGGGCTCACTTCGCATGGCTCCAGAGTCTAGGGACGCCGCCCGGGTCTCAGACCGGCGGGTGCAGGAACTCGTCCTCGCGGGGCCGGTGCACCGCCAGCCACCGTTCGGCGTAGGCCACGGCGTCCGCCAGCGGGAACAGCCGCGCGTCGGCGACGCCCACCGTGCCCCGCAGGACGGGCCGGTCCCGTTCGAAGTCGTGGCCCAGCTCGTCGAAGCGGTCCGAGCTGATCGACACCTCGGTGACCCGCTCCCAGCCGTTCGGCCCGGGGCGGCCCACCTCGACCAGCGGGGCCGGGATGCGGTACTCGGCCAGGTGGAAGGCGGTGCAGCTGGCGTAGCCCGCGCCGAGCAGCAGCACCCGCGCGCCCAGCTTCTCCAGTCGGGCCAGCGGGCTGTGCTCACCCAGCCGGCAGTCCGGCGCGTGTCCGGCGACGATCTCGGCGGCGTGCGGGCCGAGCGCGGCGAAGGAGGTCTGCGGGTGCGCGCTGCGCAGGGCGCCCGGCCAGGTCCGTACGGTCTCCGGGATCACGCCGACTCCGCGGGTGGGCGTGGTGCGTGGGTCGTAGCGGGGCATCGTGGCCCGGATGGTCTCCCACCACTCCTCGGGCACCGGCGGGCTGCGCCAGACGGCCGGATCGGACAGGTCGCCGGACTGGGCGGGCACCACGAGGGTGCCGTCCGGGCCGAGGGCGTCGAGCAGCCCCTGGACCACCGCGACGGCGCCGCCGCACACCCAGCCGAGCGAGCTGAGCGAGGAGTGTGCCAGCAGGATCTCGCCGGGTTCGACGCCGAGCGCGCGCAGCCGGGCGGAGACGGTGTCGCGGGTGATGAGCGGGCCGTTCGCGGTGTCGGGCATGGCCCGGGAGTCTGCCGGACGCGGTGGCGCGCCGCCATCGAATAGGCGGGGCTACGATCGATCAAAGATCGTTTCCGCAGGTTGGATTAGGTATGCCTAAGTGACCCAGGGCACCGTCCGCTCGGTGGGACGCGGCTTGTCAGGCTCTGAGGAATTACGCAACAATGGCGTTGTGAAAAACGTCGGCGAGGCTCGGGGCACCTCCGGGGGTACCCCCCAGGAGGAGTTCGCGGCCGGGGTGCGCTCGGATCGTTCCACGCGCAACCGGGTCGCGCGGTCCATCCTGGACCACGGCCCGTCGACCGTCGCCGAGCTGGCGGGACGGCTGGGGCTTACCCAGGCCGCCGTGCGCCGGCACCTGGACGCCCTGGCCGCCGACGACGTCGTCGAGGCGCGCGAGCAGCGGGTGTACGGGGCGCGGACCCGTGGCCGCCCGGCCAAGGTCTTCGCGCTCACCGACTGCGGCCGCGACGCCTTCGACCAGTCGTACGACAAGCTCGCCGCGGACGCGCTGCGCTGGATCGCGGACCGGGAGGGCGGCCCGGAGGCGGTCGCCGCCTTCGCCCGCGCCCGGATCGCCGCGCAGGCCGGCGCCTACCGCAAGGCGATCGAGGCCGCCACACCCGACAAACGCGCCGAAGCCCTGGCCAAGGCGCTGAGCGTCGACGGGTACGCTGCTACGGCGCGCAGCGCACCGGTCGGCGAGCAACTGTGCCAGCACCACTGTCCGGTCGCCCACGTCGCCGAGCAGTTCCCGCAGCTGTGCGAGGCGGAGACGGAGATCTTCGCCGAACTGCTCGGAACACACGTCCAGCGGCTGGCGACCATCGCCCACGGCGACGGCGTCTGCACGACGTTCATCCCCGAGATTTCCACTGACGCATCTGCAAGCACGGCCGGGAGGAACCCCGCATGACTCTCCCCACGGAGACTGTCCACCCCGAACTTGAGGGCCTGGGCACGTACGAATACGGCTGGGCCGACTCCGACGAGGCCGGCGCCGCGGCGAAGCGCGGCCTGAACGAAGAGGTCGTCCGGGACATCTCGGCGAAGAAGTCCGAGCCGGAGTGGATGACCAAGCTGCGCCTCAAGGGCCTGAAGCTCTTCGAGAAGAAGCCCATGCCGAACTGGGGCTCGGACCTGTCGGGCATCGACTTCGACAACATCAAGTACTTCGTACGCTCCACAGAGAAGCAGGCGGAGTCCTGGGAGGACCTGCCCGAGGACATCAAGAACACGTACGACAAGCTCGGCATCCCCGAGGCGGAGAAGCAGCGCCTCGTAGCCGGTGTCGCCGCGCAGTACGAGTCGGAGGTCGTCTACCACCAGATCCGCGAGGACCTGGAGGAGCAGGGCGTCATCTTCCTCGACACCGACACCGCGCTGAAGGAGCACCCGGAGCTCTTCAAGGAGTACTTCGGGACCGTCATCCCCGCCGGTGACAACAAGTTCGCCTCGCTGAACACCGCCGTGTGGTCCGGTGGCTCCTTCATCTACGTCCCGCCGGGCGTGCATGTGGAGATCCCGCTCCAGGCGTACTTCCGCATCAACACGGAGAACATGGGCCAGTTCGAGCGGACCCTGATCATCGTCGACGAGGGCGCCTACGTGCACTACGTCGAGGGCTGCACGGCGCCGATCTACAAGTCGGACTCGCTGCACTCCGCGGTCGTCGAGATCATCGTCAAGAAGAACGCCCGCTGTCGCTACACCACCATCCAGAACTGGTCGAACAACGTCTACAACCTGGTCACCAAGCGTGCCGTGGCCTACGAGGGCGCGACCATGGAGTGGATCGACGGCAATATCGGCTCCAAGGTGACGATGAAGTACCCGGCCGTCTACCTGATGGGCGAGCACGCCAAGGGCGAGACCCTGTCCATCGCCTTCGCGGGCGAGGGGCAGCACCAGGACGCGGGCGCCAAGATGGTCCACATGGCGCCGAACACGTCGTCCAACATCGTCTCCAAGTCGGTGGCGCGCGGCGGCGGCCGCACTTCCTACCGCGGTCTCATCGAGATCGGCGAGGGCGCCCCGGGCGCCAAGTCGAACGTGCTCTGCGACGCCCTGCTGGTGGACACCATCTCCCGGTCCGACACCTACCCGTACGTCGACGTCCGCGAGGACGATGTGTCCATGGGCCACGAGGCGACCGTCTCCAAGGTCTCCGAGGACCAGCTGTTCTACCTGATGAGCCGCGGCCTGTCCGAGTTCGAGGCGATGGCGATGATCGTGCGCGGCTTCGTCGAGCCGATCGCCAAGGAACTGCCCATGGAGTACGCGCTGGAACTCAACCGGCTGATCGAGCTGCAGATGGAGGGCGCGGTCGGCTGAGCCGCCGGCCCGCAGTCCCCGTCAAGCCCTACGCAAGAAAGCGAGCAATACGACAGCCATGGCTGAGGCCCAGACAATCCCGGTGGGCTCCACCACCTCCGGCCAGATCGCGGTGGCCGCCGAGTCGACCGTCGCCACGCGCATGAGCGCGCCGCCCTCCTTCGACGTGGCGGACTTCCCGGTGCCGCACGGCCGCGAGGAGGAGTGGCGCTTCACCCCGCTGGAGCGGCTGCGCGGCCTGCACGACGGCAGCGCGGTCGCCACCGGCGACGGCGTGCGGGTGGACGTCGAGGCCCCCGAGGGCGTCACCGTCGAGGCCGTCGGCCGTGACGACGCGCGGGTCGGCCGCGCGGGCGCCCCGGTGGACCGCGTCGCCGCCCAGGCGTACTCCGCGTTCGAGAAGGCCTCGGTGGTGACCGTCCCGAAGGAGACCGTCCTCACCGAGCCGATCCGCATCGCCGTGCGCGGCGAGGGCGGCACCGCCTTCGGCCAGCAGGTCATCGAGCTGGGCGCCTTCGCCGAGGCCGTCGTCGTCATCGACCACACCGGTGACGCGGTGCTCGCCGCCAACGTCGACTACATCCTCGGCGACGGCGCCAAGCTGACCGTCGTCTCCGTCCAGGACTGGGACGACAAGGCCGTGCACGTGGCGCAGCACAACGCCCTCGTCGGCCGGGACGCCTCCTTCAAGTCGGTCGTCGTCACCTTCGGCGGCGATGTCGTGCGCCTGCACCCGCGCGTCAGCTACACGGGCCCCGGCGGCGAGGCCGAGCTGTACGGCCTGTACTTCACGGACGCCGGCCAGCACCAGGAGCACCGCCTCCTGGTCACCCACAACACCCCGCACTGCAAGTCGAACGTCGCCTACAAGGGCGCGCTCCAGGGCGACGAAGCGCACGCCGTGTGGATCGGGGACGTGCTGATCGAGGCCAAGGCCGAGGGCACCGACACCTACGAGATGAACCGGAACCTGGTGCTGACCGACGGCGCCCGCGTCGACTCGGTGCCGAACCTGGAGATCGAGACCGGCGAGATCGTCGGCGCCGGGCACGCCTCCGCCACCGGCCGCTTCGACGACGAGCAGCTCTTCTACCTGATGGCCCGCGGCATCCCTGAGCGCGACGCCCGCCGCCTGGTGGTCCGCGGCTTCTTCGCCGAGCTGGTCCAGCAGATCGGCGTCGCAGACATCGAGGAGCGCCTGCTCGCGAAGATCGAAGAGGAGCTGGAGGCGTCGGTCGCATGAGCGCCTTCGTACGCGTCTGCGGGCTGAGCGAGCTGGCAGAGGACACCCCGAAGCGGGTGGAGATCGACAGCACGCCGGTCTCGGTCGTCAGGACCGAGGGTGAGGTGTTCGCGATCAACGACATCTGCTCGCACGCCAACGTCTCACTCTCCGAGGGCGAGGTCGACGACTGCCACATCGAGTGCTGGCTGCACGGCTCGCGCTTCGACCTCCGCTCCGGAAAGCCCGACGCCCTCCCCGCGACACGCCCCGTCCCCGTATACCCCGTAAAGATCGAAGGGGACGACGTGCTCGTCTCCCTCACCCAGGAGTCCTGAGGCACCCATGGCAACGCTTGAAATCCGAGACCTGCACGTCACCGTCGAGGCAGACAACGCCACGAAGGAGATCCTCAAGGGCGTCGACCTCACCGTGAAGCAGGGCGAGACGCACGCCATCATGGGCCCCAACGGCTCGGGCAAGTCGACCCTCGCCTACTCGCTCGCGGGCCACCCCAAGTACACGATCACCGGCGGCACCGTCCTGCTCGACGGCGAGGACGTCCTGGAGATGACCGTCGACGAGCGCGCCCGCGCGGGTCTGTTCCTGGCGATGCAGTACCCGGTCGAGGTCCCCGGCGTCTCGGTCTCCAACTTCCTGCGCTCCTCCGCCACCGCGATCCGCGGCGAGGCGCCCAAGCTGCGCACCTGGGTGAAGGAGGTCAAGGAGACCATGGAACGGCTCCACATGGACCCGTCCTTCGCCGAGCGCAATGTCAACGAGGGCTTCTCCGGCGGCGAGAAGAAGCGCCACGAGATCCTTCAGCTGGAGCTGCTCAAGCCGAAGATCGCGATTCTCGACGAGACCGACTCGGGGCTGGACGTCGACGCCCTGCGGATCGTCTCGGAGGGTGTGAACCGCGTCCGTGAGACCGGCGAGGTCGGCACCCTGCTGATCACGCACTACACGCGCATTCTGCGCTACATCAAGCCCGACCACGTCCATGTGTTCGCCGACGGCCGGATCGCCGAGTCCGGCGGCCCTGAGCTCGCGGACAAGCTGGAGAACGAGGGCTACGAGGCATACGTGAAGGGTGGCGCATCCGCGTGACACAGCTGTCGGGCCTCCTCGACACCGAGGCGATCCGCAAGGACTTCCCCGTCCTGGACCGACTGGTCCACGACGGCAAGAAGCTCGTGTACCTGGACAACGCGGCGACCTCGCAGAAACCGCGCCAGGTACTGGACGCCCTGAGCGAGTACTACGAGCGCCACAACGCCAACGTCCACCGCGGTGTGCATGTGCTCGCCGAGGAGGCCACGGCGCTGTACGAGGGCGCGCGCGACAAGGTCGCGGAGTTCATCAACGCGCCCAGCCGCGACGAGGTGATCTTCACCAAGAACGCCTCCGAGTCGCTGAACCTCGTGGCGAACATGCTCGGCTGGGCCGATGAGCCCTACCGGGTGGACCACGACACCGAGATCGTCATCACCGAGATGGAGCACCACTCCAACATCGTCCCGTGGCAGCTGCTGTCGCAGCGCACGGGCGCGAAGCTGAAGTGGTTCGGCCTCACCGACGACGGCCGGCTCGACCTCTCCGACATCGAGGAGGTCATCACCGAGAAGACGAAGATCGTCTCCTTTGTGCTGGTCTCCAACATCCTGGGCACGGTCAACCCGGTCGAGGCGATAGTGCGCCGCGCCCAGGAGGTCGGCGCCCTGGTCTGCATCGACGCCTCCCAGGCCGCCCCCCACATGCCGCTGGACGTGCAGGCGCTGCAGGCCGACTTCGTGGCCTTCACCGGCCACAAGATGTGCGGTCCGACCGGCATCGGCGTGCTGTGGGGCCGCCAGGAGCTGCTGGAGGACCTGCCGCCGTTCCTCGGCGGCGGCGAGATGATCGAGACGGTGTCGATGCACTCGTCCACCTACGCTCCCGCCCCGCACAAGTTCGAGGCGGGCACCCCGCCGATCGCGCAGGCGGTCGGGCTGGGCGCCGCGATCGACTACCTCAACGCGATCGGCATGGACAAGGTCCTCGCCCATGAGCATGCGCTCACCGAGTACGCGGTGAAGCGGCTGGGCGAGGTCCCCGACCTGAGGATCATCGGCCCGGCCACGGCCGAGGACCGGGGCGCGGCGATCTCCTTCACGCTCGGTGACATTCATCCGCACGACGTGGGACAGGTCCTCGACGAGCTGGGCATCGCGGTACGCGTCGGACACCACTGCGCGCGCCCCGTCTGCCTGCGCTACGGAATTCCCGCGACCACGCGAGCGTCGTTCTATCTGTACTCCACGCCGACCGAGATCGACGCTCTGGTCGGCGGACTGGAGCACGTACGGAACTTCTTCGGCTGACGGGACGAGCGATCGCATGAAGCTGGATTCCATGTACCAGGAAGTCATTCTGGACCACTACAAGAACCCGCACGGGCGTGGTCTGCGGGATGGCGACGCCGAGGTGCACCATGTGAACCCGACGTGCGGTGACGAGATCACCCTTCGCGTGAAGTACGACGGAACGACGATCCAGGACGTCTCGTACGAGGGCCAGGGCTGCTCCATCAGCCAGGCGTCGGCGTCCGTACTGAACGATCTCCTCGTCGGCAAGGAGCTGGCCGAGGCGCAGAAGATCCAGGAGACCTTCCTGGAGCTGATGCAGTCCAAGGGACGGATCGAGCCCGACGACGCGATGGAGGACGTCCTGGAGGACGCGGTCGCGTTCGCCGGTGTCTCCAAGTACCCGGCCCGGGTGAAGTGCGCCCTCCTGAGCTGGATGGCGTGGAAGGACGCGACGGCCCAGGCGCTGGGCGGAGCCGACGCCGAAAGGAAGACGGCATGAGCGACACCGTGGAGATGAAACCGGTCTCGGAGGAAGAGGTCCGCGAGGCCCTGATGGACGTGGTGGACCCCGAGCTGGGCATCGACGTCGTCAACCTCGGCCTGATCTACGGCATCCACATCGACGAGTCGGCCAACGTCGCCACCGTCGACATGACCCTGACGTCGGCGGCCTGTCCGCTGACGGACGTCATCGAGGACCAGGCCAAGTCCGCCACGGACGGCCTTGTCAACGAGCTGCGGATCAACTGGGTCTGGATGCCGCCGTGGGGCCCCGACAAGATCACGGACGAGGGTCGCGAGCAGCTGCGGGCGCTCGGATTCAACGTCTGAGGTCCCGCGCCCGACCTCGTCCGCATGGCTTCCGCGGAAGCGAACGGCGGCACCCCGCGGGGTGCCGCCGTTCCCGTCCGTGCGGGGCCCGGCTGCTCAGCTCAGCCCGTCCTCCAGGCGGAACGCCGAGTCCGCGCGGTACAGATCGGTGTTCTCGTACGGGTCCAGCCTGAGCCGGAAGTCCCGGTGGCGCAGAAAGCGGCCCGGGTAGTTCACCGACTCCAGCACGACCGCGCCGGAGCGGGCCGCGGGGCGCCGGCAGAAGGTGGCGTCCTTGCGGAACAGCGCCGAGCCGTCGTCGCGTTCGGCGCGCAGCACGAAGCCGCGGTGGCGCAGATAGCCGCCGTCGGCCGTGGCGAACGAGGAGCAGGATCCGTCGGCCAGGCCGTCGACCAGCCGGAAGGTGGCGGCGCGGCGGTCCGCGGGCGATCCGACGGGATCGAGCTGGACCAGGCCGCCGCTCACGTGCCAGTAGCGGTCGGGGTAGTTCACCGAGCGGACGGACCGCAGGGGCGGGGAGCCGTCCGATGCGCCGGACGAGCCGCCCTGCGTGGCGCCGGACCCGGACGGGTGGGCCGAGGGGGGCGCGGCGGCCCGCGCGCCGTCGCCGCGCGCCGGAGTGCGCGGCGCGGCGGTGGTGGGTGTGGCCGTCGTCGGGCCGCTGCCGACGCTCGGCGGGGCCGTCGTACCCGACGAGGGCGAGGCGAAGGAGAGCAACCCGGGGCCGGCGTCCGTGGGCGCCCCGGACGGCACCGGGGCGGACGACTCGTCAGCGGGCGGGCGGTCGACGGATATCGCCGTCAGACAGGCCACGACCGTGGCCGCGGCCAGCCCGCCGGCCAGCCAGAGTCTTCGGGTTCCCGGCGCCCGGGACGGGTCGGGGGACCAGCCGCGCTCCCAGGACGGGTGCCGCGGTGGCCGGGGGGTGGTTTCTGGCATGCGCTGTTCCTCCAGCGGCGCCCTGGGCGGCGGCCGGGGATGTGGGGGCGAGGTGATCGAGGCTGAAACACTAGTGGAGCCGGGGGGCCGGCGGGGACCGTTTCAGCGAGCGGTTTCTCCCTCGACGGCAGCTGCCGCGGACGCCGACGGGACCCGAAACCCTGCCCGCGACCCACCAGTCGGCGATGCTGACTGACGACACGTCAAGTACGGCCGTCCGAACCGGTGTTGGGCGATCTACCAGCCCGGCCGAAGCGCTGCGCGAACCGCTATGTACGCTCGTACACATGGGGTATCTGCTGCTCTCCGGAGCCATCGCGGCCGAGGTGGCCGCCACGACCGCGATGAAGTACAGCGACGGTCTCAGCAGGCCGGGGCCCGCGCTGCTGACCGCTGTCGGCTATCTCGTCTCCTTCGTCCTGCTCGCCCAGACGCTGAAGAGCCTGTCGATCGGCACGGCGTACGCGATCTGGTCCGGGGTCGGCACCGCGACCATCGCGGTGCTCGGCCTGCTGCTGTTCGGGGAGGGGCTGAACGCGACGAAGATCACCGGGCTTCTGCTGATCATCGGCGGCGTCGTGGTCCTGAACCTGGGCGGCGCGCACTGATGGCCCGGCGCCACGACCCGGACCGGCGGCAGCGGATCATCGACGCGGCGATCCGGGTCGTCGGCGCGAAGGGCATCGCCGGGCTGAGCCACCGGACCGTCGCGGCCGAGGCGGACGTCCCGCTCGGCTCCACGACGTACCACTTCGCCACCCTCGACGAACTGCTGGTCGCGGCCCTGCGGCAGGCCAACGAGGGATTCGCCGGGGTGCTGGTCGGCAGCGGCGTACCGGACGACACCGAGGGCGACCTGGCGGCCGGGCTCGCGCGGGTGCTGGGGGAGTGGCTGGGCGGCGAGCGCACGGGCGTCGAGCTGGAGTACGAGCTGTATCTGGCGGCCCTGCGCCGCCCCGCGCTGCGGCCCGTGGCCGCGGAGTGGACCGAGGAGACGGCACGGCGGCTGGCCAACCGGACCGACCCGGTGACCGCCCGGGCCCTGCTCGCCCTGATGGACGGCATCTGCCTCCAGGTACTGCTGACCGGGGGCGAGTACGACGAGGAGTATGCGCGGGAGGCACTGGCGCGGGTGATTCCCTGAGGGGCCGGGCCGGGCCGGGCCGGGATGGGCCTGGCCTGGACGGGCCCCGGGTCCGTTGCCGGACGGACGTGGTTCACCGACCGGCACCGGGGGCGGTTCGCCGACCGCCGGTACCGGGGACGGTTCCCCGACCGGTACCGGGGACGGTTCGCCGACCGGTACCTGGGACGCGTCGGCGGCCGGTGGCTGAGACGCTACGCTCCACCGGTTCGCCCGTGCGGGCCCGCCCACGTTAGGTTGCCCTCATGACCGACACGACTGCTCCTCGTACCACCGGCGCCGTGGCCGCCGGCCTCGCCACCGTCGCCGCCGACGGCACCGTTCTCGACACCTGGTTCCCGGCGCCCGAACTGGTCGCCGAGCCCGGTCCGTCCGGCACCGAGTCGCTGTCGGCCGAGCAGGCCGGGCGGCTGCTCGGCGAGGGTGCCGCGCGGGCCGTCGGCCCCGACCCCCGCCGGAACGTCGAAGTGGTGGCGGTGCGCACGGTCATCTCCTCCCTCGACGAGAAGCCGATCGACGCGCACGACGTCTATCTGCGCCTGCACCTGCTCTCGCACCGCCTGGTCAAGCCGCACGGGCAGAGCCTGGACGGCATCTTCGGCTTTCTCGCCAACGTCGCCTGGACCTCGCTCGGCCCGGTCGCCGTCGACGACATCGAGAAGGTGCGGCTCAACGCCCGCGCCGAGGGCCTGCACCTCCAGGTGACCTCGATCGACAAGTTCCCGCGCATGACGGACTACGTCGCGCCGAAGGGCGTCCGCATCGCCGACGCCGACCGCGTGCGTCTCGGCGCCCACCTCGCCGAGGGCACCACGGTCATGCACGAGGGCTTCGTGAACTTCAACGCGGGCACCCTGGGCACCTCCATGGTCGAGGGCCGCATCTCCGCGGGCGTCGTCGTCGGCGACGGCTCGGACATCGGCGGCGGCGCCTCCACCATGGGGACGCTGTCCGGCGGCGGAAACGTGATCATCTCCATCGGCGAGCGCTGCCTGATCGGAGCCGAGGCGGGCGTCGGCATCGCGCTCGGCGACGAGTGCGTCGTGGAGGCCGGCCTGTACGTCACCGCGGGCACCCGCGTGACCATGCCCGACGGCCAGATCGTGAAGGCCCGCGAGCTCTCCGGCGCCTCCAACATCCTCTTCCGCCGCAACTCGGTCACCGGCGCCGTGGAGGCCCGCCCGAACAACGCGGTCTGGGACGGCCTGAACGAGATCCTGCACACCCACAACTGACCACCACCGGAGCGCTCTTCCCCGGCCCGAGGCCGACCCGGAAGGGCGCTCCTGCGCGAGCAGCGCATCAGGAGAGCGGGGCTGGGGGTTTGTTGGTCTCCTGCTTCGCCCTGCCCGTGGCCGTCGGCGGCCTCGTGCGGGCCTACGTCGAGTACCGGGCATCACGGACTGGCCGGGCGAGCAGGTCACGAGCCGTAGTGGGCGGCGTGCTGTCCCTCCTGGGAGCCGCAGCGGCGACCGCCTACATGATCTTTCTGGCCGCCCACCCGGATCTTCCCGTACAGGGGTACTCAGGTTGTCGTGAACTCTGCGTAGTGGCTCAGGAGTTGGGTCGTGGTTTCGGGGGTGGCGGGGCGTAGTGGGGGGCGTACCGGGCCCGCGGGGTGGCCGAGTGCGTTCAGGAGGGCCTTGGCGGTGACCGTGCCGGGCAGGCCCGCCGTCGTCGCCTCGATCAGGGGCGTGGCCCGTCGCTGGAGCCGGGCCGCGCCTGCCGGGTCGCCCGCGTCGAACGCCGCCAGGATGTCGGCGACTTCGCGTGGTACGACGTTCGCCACCGTGCTGACACAGCCCGCCGCGCCCACCGCGTACAGGGCGAGGATGTGCTCGTCGCAGCCCGCGTAGTACGCCAGTTCCGTGCGCGCCAGCACCTTCTGGGTGCCGAGGAAGTCGTAGGAGCAGGCCTTGACGGCCACGATCCGCGGGTGGTCCGCGAGCCGGATCATCGTCTCGGGCTCGATGCGGGTGCCGGTGCGGCCGGGGATGTCGTACAGCATGACGGGCAGTCCGCTCGCGTCCGCGACCTCCCGGAAGTGGGCCTCCAGCGCGTCCTGCGGGGGCCTGGAGTAGTAGGGCGTCACGACCAGCGTGCCGTCGGCGCCGGCCTTCTCGGCGGCGCGGGCCAGTTCGACGGTGTGCCGGGTGTCGAAGGTGCCGACGCCCGCGACGATCGTCGCCCGCCGGCCGACGGCATCCCGGACGGCCCGTACCAGCTCCGCCTTCTCGGCGTCGGTGAGGGTCGGCGACTCGCCCGTCGTGCCGCCGAGCACCAGTCCGTCGCAGCCCTCCGTGACCAGCCGCTCGGCCAGCAGCCCGGCGCCGTCGCGATCGAGCGCGCCCGTCGGCGTGAAGGGCGTGACCATGGCGCACAGGGCGCGGCCGAAGGTCGGAGCGGGGCGGTCCGGGTTCGTCGTGGCTACAGACATGGCTACAGTCTCGGCAGGACAATGGTGTAGCTCTACTTAATTCTTCTTCGAGATATCGATAAGTGTTGCTGCGTGGTGAGCGGGTGCGGCGCCGCTGCCCTGTGTCCAGCTCGGCCGGCGCGGGTCACCATGGGCGGAACGGTCACCCACGGCAGTCATGGGAGGCAACCGTGAAGCTCGGCAAAGCACTGGCCACCGGAGTCGCGCAGGAACAGCCGCTCGACCACGACGCGGCACGTGAACGCCCCAAGGAGACCACGGCGCGCACCGCCGAACCGCAGCCGCCCGCGCCCGAATGAGGTGCCGGCCGCCCGATGAGGCTGGGGCTCCCCGCGGAACGCCCGACGGAGCCGCCGACCGGATACAAGATCGCCCACCCGATGCTGTCCCAGGGCGGCACCCGGGCCGGTTTCACCGGGGTGTCGCTGGGCGGCGCACTGCCGTACGGGGTCCTCGACGACGCCTCCTGCGTCTACGGCCGACGGCACCGCCCGCCCGCGCGGCTGTGCGACTGCGGTTTCCACTGCGTGCACGACCGGACGGCCGCCGAAGCGTTGCTGTGCACCGTGGAGCACCGGGCGGCGGTCCTCCTGGAGGTCTCTGTCCTCGGCGCCTGCATCCGCTTCGAACGTGGCTTCCGCTACGCCCGGCAGCGGGTGCGCACGGCGGCCGTCGGCCCGTGCGCCTGCGGCGCCCGCGCCGCCGCGCTGGCCGACGCCGGCTGGGGCCGCCCCGGCTGGCGTGCCCTGGCGCCCGCCTGCGCGGGCTGTGTGCGCGCCCGTACGTCGGTCTCGCTCGCCGGATTCGCCGGGCTGGCCGGCGCCGGGCTGCGGGTGTCGGCGACCGGCGGTCGGCCGTCGCGCGGCGGGCCGGCCGGCGGTGACGTGGGCGGTGTGCTCGACGGGGCCGGTGCGGCCGCGGGGTTCGGCGTCTTCGAACTCGTCGCCGAGGCCGCCCTGTTGCAGGCCCGCCTCGACTGGTTCCAGACCCAGTTGGCCCGACTCGGCGACCGCGGTGCCGAAGGGGGTGCCGAGAGCTGAGCCGCGGTGGCACGGCGCCGCGGGCCGGACGCCCCCGCTCACCGAAAGATTCAACCGCCTGGACAGAAAAAGTTTTCGGTGAGAGTGTGGGCGCATGCTGGACGTGACCGTGATCGAGGACCCCGAGGCCGCCGCCGTGTCGCTGGACCCGACGAGGGCCCGGCTGCTCGCCGAGCTGACCTCCGCGCCCGCGTCGGCCGCCATGCTGGCCGGCCGGGTCGGACTGCCCCGGCAGAAGGTGAACTACCACCTCAAGGCGCTGGAGCGGCACGGCCTGGTCGAACTGGCCGGTGAGCGCCGCAAGGGCAACGTCACCGAGCGGCTGATGCGCGCGACCGCGGCGTCGTATGTGATCAGCCCGCTCGCGCTGGCCGCCGTACAGCCCGACCCGGATCGCTTCCGGGACCAGCTGTCCGCGCGCTGGCTGCTCGCGCTCGGCGCCCGGCTCGTCCGGGACGTCGGCACGCTGATCACCGGCGCGGCGAAGGCCCGCAAGCGGCTGGCGACGTACGCCCTGGACGGCGAGGTCCGCTTCGCCTCGGCCGCCGACCGCGCGGCCTTCGTCCAGGAGCTGACGGCGGGCGTGAGCGCCCTCATCCGCAAGTACGACGCTCCCGACGCCGAGGGTGGACGGGACCACCGGATCGTCGTCGCCGTGCACCCGACGGTCAAGGACGCGTCCCCGGGTGGCCAACCACCGGTCGGTGGGCAGCCCTCTGTGAGTGGCCAGCCTTCGGTCGGTGGGCAGTCTCCGGTCGGTGAGCGGCCTTCTGTGAGTGGGCAGCCCTCGGTCGGTGGCCGTGCCGCGGTCGGTGGGCAGCCCCCGGTGGGTGGCCGGCCTCCGGTGGGTGGCCGGCCTCCAGTCGGTGACCAGCCTCCGGTCGGCGAAGAGCCTCCGGTGGGTGGGCAGCGCTCGGTCGGTGGCCGTGCCGCAGTCGACGGCCGGTCCGCGGTAAGCGACCAGCCCGCGGTCGGTGGGCAGCCCTCTGTGGGTGACCAGCCCCCGGTCGGTGGCCAGCCTCCAGTGGCTGGGGAGCCTTCGGTTGGTGAGCGGTCTTCTCGGAGTGGGCAGGGTGCGGTCGATGACCGGGTCCCGGTCATCGGGCAGCCCGCTGTCGTCAGTCGGTTTGCGGTCGACGGACGTTTCGGCCCGGCCGACGATCAGTCCACCGCCCAGGACCGCAGCCAGGTCCTGGGCCACGCCTCGATCCGGGAGCGGTCCGCCCCGGAACCGGACCCGCAGTAATCAGGAGCCCCGCCATGTCCAAGGAATTCGAGATCGTCAGCGAGTTCGAGGTCGACGCCACCCCGGAGGAGGTGTGGCAGGCCGTGACCACCGGCACCGGGGGCTACCTGTGGCCGATGGAACCGCCGGAGCCGCGAGTGGGCGGCCGGGGTCCCTTCGGGTCCGCCGTCACCGCCTGGGACCCGCCGCACCGCTACACGAACCGTGTCGAGAACGTCGAAGGCATCTCCGAGCAGACCCTCAACCAGCTCGACTACATCATCGAGCCGCGCGACGAGGGCCGCCGCGCCTGGGTGCGGTACGTGCACAGCGGCATCTTCGTCGACGACTGGGACAACCAGTACGACGGCGCGAGCAAGCACACCGAGTTCTATTTGCACACCCTGCGCGAGTACCTGGCCCACTTCGCGCCCCGCCCGGTGGCGTTCGCCACGTTCGACGGGCCCGAGGCGTCCAAGGCCGCCGACGCCTTCACCGCCGTCGGCCGGGCCCTCGGCCTCGGCGACGACACCGCGCAGGGAGCCCGCGTCCAGGCGCACGGCCCGCAGGGGCGGCCGCTCGACGCCGTCCTCGACTTCCGCAACCCGTACTTCATCGGACTGCGCACCGACAACGCCCTGATCCGCTTCTTCGGGCGCAACCACTGGGGTGCGCCGGTCGGTATCTCCGTGCACGACTTCGCTCCGGACGCCGACGCCAAGGCGAACGAGGCCGTGTGGCAGGACTGGCTCAACGGGGTGTTCGGACAGTCCTGAGCGAACGGCGCCACGGGCGCAACCGCCGCTGTCCGGCGGGTCCGCCCGCGGCGCCGTCACGCGCCGTCGCGCGCCGTCACCTGGCGGGGCGTGCGCGATCGGCAGTGGCCTCGCGTCGAGCCGGCGGCTGTCGGCCGAGCTGTCACCGTCTTCTTCTACGCGCGTCAATCCCCGGTCCGGCCGAGGGGGACGCCAGGGTTTCGGCCAGGTGTGAGTCCCGGTGAGGAGAGGAACCGGGCGGCATGGGTGGAAACCCGTCTAGGCTGAACCGCTGAGTCCCATCACGGCCGCGAGGAGAACCAGCCGATGTCAGACAGCTCCCCCCTACCGCCGGTGCGGCTGCACTCCGAAGCGGAGCTGGCGCGCGCCGCGCTGGCCACGCCGTCGCTGTCCCGGGCCGTCCGGCTCGCCCGCTGGGCCGGGCCCGACACCAGGGTGGACGCCGGGGGCAGCCTCGTCGAGGAGCAGCTGCCCGCCGCGGTCGAGCTGCTGGAGCTGGCCGGGGACGACGCCACGGCCTGGGCGAGCGAGGCCTGGCGGGTCGCCGTGGACACCGGTCTGGTCGAGATCGTCGACGAGGAAGACGGGACCGTCGCGGCGGGGGAGGAGCTGGCCCTGCTCACCTCCGGCTCGCCGCACGATGTGCTCACGGTGTGGCTCGCCGCCCTCGAAGCCGTCCTCGCCGACGCGACCGTGCCCGATCTGGACGGCCTCATGGACGCGGTGGACGGCGACGGCGAGGTCGATTTCTCGTCACTCGACTGGGACCCGGAGGCCGAGGCCGACTTCCTCGACGGTGTCCTAGGCAACCTGTACCTGCTGACCGTCGGCGAGGACGGCCCCCGCGACGGCACGGTGCCGCTGCCCGCGCTCGCCGCCTCGATGATCGTGCCCCCTGACATGGGTGAACCCAGCAACGACGTGCTGGAGCAGGTGTCCGACGCGATGATGCGCCTGGACGACCAGTTCCGGGTGCTGGAACCGATCGGCATCGTGGAGTACCAGCCCGTCGACGAGGCGCTCATGGCCGAGGGCGACGAGGAGCCGGCCGCGCCTGAGGACGACACCGACGTCTCCCGCTACGGCCTGGTGCGGCTCACCCCGCTCGGTCTGTACGGGCTGCGGGCGCGGCTGCTGGAGGCCGGTTTCCCTGCGCCCGCGGTCGGCGAACTCGTGGACAAGGGCGCTGATGTCCTGCTCGACGGCACGTCCCGCTTTCCGCAGGCGGCCGCCCGGGCCGAGACCGAGCAGTGGCTGGCCCGCCGCGAACCCCTCGCCGCCGCACGGGAGTTGCTGGCCGCGGCGCGGGGCGGCGACGCCGGGGCACCGCTGCGCAGGCTGCGCTGCCAGCAGGCGCTGTCCCTGGTCGGCAGGGAAGCCGAGCCGGCGCTGCGGGAGGTTCTTGACGATGCCGAACTGGGCGGGCTGGCCCGGGTGTGGCTGAGCGAGCGGGGCATCCCCGGTGTGCCGGCGCCGTCGCAGGAGCTGGTGTTCTGGCTCACCATCGACACGGTGGCCGCGCAGCTCGCCGCCGAGGGCAACTCCGACGAGTTGCGCGGCCTGGTGGAGGGGCTTGCGGCCCAGCACAGCGGGTTCTTCGCGTCGGTGTGGCGGGTGGAGCACCCGGCGACCGCGGACGTGCTGGAGGCGATGGGCCGGCTGCACCCGGACAAGAAGATCGCCAAGGAGGCCCGCAAGGCGGCCTTCAAGGCCCGTTCGCAGCAGGCCACCTGACCCCTCACGACGCCGGGCACCGCCCTGGACCCGTGTCACATCAAGACACCTGCCCCGCCGGGGGCCCAGGGCACCGTCCCGGGCCCCCGGCGCGCCGCCGGAGCGCTGAAGCGCCGAGTCGCTGTCGGTCCGCTGGAAAGGGCGGCACGGGGGGCGGGGGCGCAAGGGTACGGGGTCCGGGGCGCGCGGGATGCCGAGGGTGCGCGGGGTCCGAGGATGCCCGGGGGCATGGGATGCCCGAGGCAGGGGATGCCCGAGGGCAGGGGAAGCCCGGAGGCAGGGGAAGCCCGAGGGCAGGGGAAGCGCCGGGGCCGGGGGTCCCCCGGGGTTTCGGGAGTCCCCCGGGGGGGTGCCTCTATGTCGTTCGTCAAGGCGCCTATGTCGGGTTTGAGGCGGTTCGGGGTTTCTGGGTTATGCGGCGAGCTCGATGTTCTTCG
>NZ_JBIALO010000056.1:0-26013 GCF_042873595.1 Streptomyces sp. NPDC004629
TGGGCGACGACTTCGTCGCCGGGTTTCCAGGCGTTGACGCCGGGGCCGGTGCGCAGGACGACGCCGGCGAGGTCGGAGCCGATGATGTGGTAGGGGAGGTCGTGGCGGGCGCTGAGGGGGGAGAGGCGGCCGTAGCGTTCGAGGAAGGCGAAGGTGGGCAGTGGTTCGAAGATGGAGGTCCATACGGAGTTGTAGTTGACCGAGGAGGCCATGACGGCGATCAGGGCCTCGCCGGGTCCCAGTTCGGGGACCGGGACCTCGTCCAGGTGGAGGGACTTGCGTGGGTCCTTGTCGCGGGTGGCGAGCCCGTCGAACATGTCGGTCTCGTCCT
Organism: Streptomyces sp. NPDC004629; assembly: GCF_042873595.1. Taxonomy (NCBI): domain Bacteria; kingdom Bacillati; phylum Actinomycetota; class Actinomycetes; order Kitasatosporales; family Streptomycetaceae; genus Streptomyces; species Streptomyces sp. NPDC004629. Next base: position 332 of record NZ_JBIALO010000056.1, read on the forward strand.
TGTGCACGGTGATCGCGCGGTACGACTCGGGCAGCGGCAGGGCGGCGAAGTCGGCAGACGTGCAATCCGCCGTGTCCAACGCGAGTACCGCATCGATGATGTTTTTCACTCGGGCCTCCAAGCCGCTGTCAGAGGGTTGCTGCCGTGGGAGCCGTCTACCGCAGCCGGGCTCGCCTTCGTTCACACCCGGATGAGCACGGCCTCCAACTGCATGCCCAAGCTGACGCCGGCGAGTACGACATACTCGGTGGAGATGCGGTCGAATGCATAGGCGAGATTCACGGGATAGGTTGCGGAGATCATGTGGCCGAACTCGGCGAGCGTGTCCACGTATTCCTTCGGACCGATGCGCTCAGCCCAGTGATCGAGCAGAATCCGCACGCTCTGATATGTGATCAAGGTGATCTGCGAGCCGTTGATCCCATGCCGACCGAGCAGGTCATTGACGAGTTCGGGGATGCCGTTCTTGATCCAGGAGGACACCACCTCAACACCGGACTGGGTGAGGTCGAGCGTCGCGATGGGCATCCCGGCCTTGTCGACCGGCACCTGCCGGCGGGAGTGGACGGTCAACGGCCGTACGGCCATGGTGGCGGAACGGTAATACCACGTATTCGTTGTCGATGCGTGATCGATGATGACGAAGCGATCTGACGGCCCAATGAGCGTCGCCCCAGCGCCATCGCCGATGCAGGTGGAATGGCCCTGGCTGTAGTCGACGTGCCGGCTCCAATTGCTCCCGCACGCCACAAGGCAGTACCTGGCACTTCCCGAGCGAACGGCCTCGGCGGCATGCACCATCCCGGACAGGAAATTGGCCTGTTCGCCATTGATGGGCACGACCATCGCATTTCTGCTGAGGCCCAGGTCGTGATGGACTTGGTACAGCGCGTTGGGCGCGTTGTATTCGGGGACACTCACATAACCGTAGAGCCGGTCCACGTCGTCCGCCGCAACGCCTGCGGAATCGAGGGTGCGCTGGCAGGATGCGGTGACCAGGTCCGTGATGGACTCGTCCGGGCCGAGGCAATGGCGGCGGTCCAAGTCGCGAAACAGCGCGGACTGATAGATCCCCTGTGCGTTGCGGGAGGTGTCCAGACACTCGAAGACGGGGTCATCGTTGCGTCGTACGTTCCTGGGCAGTTGGTAGCCGCAGCCAAGCAGGCCCGCCCCGTGTCGCTCGCTCACAGGTCGCCTTCCTCGTAAGTGATGACCGGCTTGATGATCTTGTCGCCTTTGTTGCACATCAGCTGGAACGCGCGCTCGGCCTCTGTGAAGGGGAACCGGTGGGTCGTCAGGGGCGTGGGGTCGACCTTGCCGGTCTTCAGCAGCCGCAGCATCCGGGTCAGGTGTTCCCGGCCTCCGGGCGCCAACAGCCCACGGATCGTCTTGGCGTTCATCCCCATACCGAACGAGACGAGGGGAATCGGCAGCGGCGCCTGGGATTTCCCTCCGTGATAGCCGGCATTCGCCACGGTGCCGCCGGGCTTGATGAGCCGCACACATTGCTCGAACGTCTCATGCGTGCCCAGGGCCTCGATCGCGCAGTCGACCCCTTCCGCCCCGACCAGAGCCCGGACCTCCTCCACCACGTCACACCGGCGCGGGTCGAGCACCACGTCGGCGCCGAGGCGTTCGGAGAGCCGGGCCCGCTCGGGCCGCGTCGCGGTGGTGATGACCAGACCCGCTCCGAGCAGGCGTGCGCCCATCGTCGCGCACAGGCCCACCGGCCCCTGTCCGATGACCGCGACCGTTCCGCCCACCGGGATCTGGGCGACTTGCGCCGCGGCTATCCCCGTACTCAACACGTCCGTCGCGTAGAGGGCTTGCTCATCGGTGCGTCCTCAGCAGGCCGGGACCGCCCACGACCTGCCCTTGCCCCGCTCCCGGACTGCCCGCCGCCGGCCGCAGCGCACGTGGGCGGTGGAGCACGAAAGGCGGGTCGGGCCGTCACCCGGCGCAGCGGTTCATCGTCCGCGGCGACTTCACGCCGTGGTGTGGCGGCGGTGCGGGCATGGCCGTTGGGAAGAGCCGCCCGCCGCGCCGGCCGCCCCCGACGATGACAGCGGACGCCGCCAGCTGCCGCACGGACCTTGCAGCAGCCAACGGGGCGCCTCAAGGCCCTCGTTGGCCGCTGCGCCAGAGCGCGAACTGCCACAGAGCCCCACTCCGCCGGGCTTCACTCGCTTGGCCGACCTGATCGTCATGCGAGCGAAGGACGGGCGTCCCGAAGGGAGTTCCTCTTTACACGGAGAGGCTTTCGAGTGTGGGAAAGGGATACAGGACATGACGAAAGTCCGTTCAGGCCGGCTGCTGGCCTTCGCGCTGACGGCAAGTGCTGCCGGAGGCGTGCTCGGGTTGCTGGGAGCCCCGCACGCCGTTGCGGCAGAAGCAAGTGCTGACCTGTCCATCACCAAGGTCGGCCCGACCCGGACTCCGGACGGGAGGTTCGGTTACCAGATCACCGTCACGAACAACGGACCTGACGCGTCGTCCGGGTGGACTGTCCTCGATCCCATGCAGAGTCCTGCCGACCTTTCGGCCCCGGGTGACATCAGGTCCTCCGACCCGCGCTGCGCAAGAGTCGTGATCGGCCATCACGGGAACGTCGATTTCTACGCTCTGCAATGCAAGGGTGGTCCGCTGGCCGCAGGCTCCAGCACCGTCATCGAGGTCACTGCCGCAGGCGGGGGGCCCAACAGGGCCTCCGTCTCGGGGAACGAGCCCGACAGCAACCCCGCCAACAACGCAGCCGCATCCGTACCCGTCGAGGACATCCCGCTGGTCGACCCCGTTGTCGGCGCGGGCGCCGCGGTTGCCTTTCTCGCGGCCGGAGGCACCGTCTCTCTCATCCGCCGACGCACGACGTCTGCGTAGCTCGCCTTTGCCACGCCCCGCTTCAGGCCGTTGAGCCGGCGGTGGGGGCCTGCCCGCCGTAGGCCGCCACCTGCCTGGGACGCCAACGCCCCTGTCACGCCAGGGAGTTGTCCTCAAGCCTGCTTGCCTCGCGGGCCGGCGGAGTGCCGCGGTTCCGTGTGTCGTCCGCCGGGAAGAGATCAGCGTGTGACTCGACGTGCGCGGAACTCTCGGCTCGCCGCCTTGCTCACGGAGGCGGACTGGACCGCTGGCGATCTGGCCCGTGCGGTCAACTTCCTGGGCAAGGCGCACTCGTTGACTCTGAGATACGACCGTACGTCGGTGGCGCACTGGATCAGTGGCTCCCGACCTCGTTCTCCTGTACCGGAGTTGGCCGCCTCGGCGCTGAGCCGTCGTACGGGCCGGCTGATCACCGAGGAGGCCACGGGTCTGGCGGCAGACTCACGGGATGCCGAGGAGGGTATGGCCCTTCATCTTGCGCAGAGTTCACCAGTGCGATATCTCGTCGACATGGCCCAAGCAGACACCGACCCCCTACGGCGTGCCCTCGTCACGAGGTCTGCCTATACCCTGACCGCCGTCGTCCTTCACGACTGGTCCCGCCCGCATGCTGCTCCGCCTGCCCGGGTGCGGCGTGCGACGGCTGCCGATGTGGAGATCCTTCAGGAGATGGTGCACCTTGTCGCGGATCGATCCGAGCGCCGCGGTGGTGCGCACGGCCGATCAGCCCTGGCCGCTTATCTCGCGGATGACGTGAGCCGCGTCCTGGCCTCAAGCGCCAGTGCAGCGCTGCGCCGTGAGCTGCTGGCCGCCTGCGCCGAACTGGCCCATCTACTGGCTCAGATGACCGATGACGCGGGCTATCCGGGTCTGGCCCAACGCTACTTCCACACGGCACTCGGACTGGCCGGACAGGCGGGCCATCGCACCCTGTACGCGATCACCATGCGGGCCATGAGCGCGCAGGCACTTCGGATGCACCACTACAAGTACGCGGCCGAACTCGCCGAGGGCGCGCTGGAGACCGTGGGCACGGATGCCGGCCATGCCGTCATGGCGTTTCTGCTGAGCCAGCGCGCGGTGGCTCACTCGCTCGGGGGCGATCAGCGTCTTGCCTTCAAGGACCTGACGGACGCCGAGACCCGTCACGGGCAGGCCACCAGTGCGTCCGGGCCCTTCACGGCCTATCCCCGGGCAGGTCTCGACTACCAGCGAGCCCAGGCGCTGCTGCACCTTGGACGGCGCGTCGATGCCGTCGTGGCGTTGCAGGACTGTCTTCGGCACCGGTCGCCGGCACAGCGCAGAAGCCACGCTCTGACCCAGGCGCGGCTGGCCGAACTGCTCCTGGGAAACGGCCATGTGGAACAGGCGTGTGTTCACTGGAACCTTTTCCTGGACGACTATCCGCACGTCAGGTCGACCCATGTGGACCACGCCCTGGCCGGACTGCGGAGCGCTCTGCGTCCCCACAGGCGGCAGCGCCGGGTCGCCTGCCTGTGGGAACGGGCCGCGGAGCTGCGTGGTCCTCACATCTCCACTTGACCTTCTACCAGAACGGGGTTCCGGTGGAGCGGGCGGTCACTCCGTGGTGAAAGGCGACGGAGGCAGGGTGCGCCCTGCCATGCCCGCGTCCGGAACGGACACCCCGCCGTCGACGACGAGGGCGTGGCCGGTCACGTACGACGAGGCCGGTGAGGAGAGGAAGAGCGCGGCACCGACCATTTCGTCCACGGTGGCCCACCGGCCGAGCGGGACATGGCTGGCGAGCCAGTCGGACAGCGGCTCGGCCTCGGTGGCGAATGCGGTCATGTCCGTGCGCGTCCAGCCGGGGCACAAGGCGTTGACGCGGATGCCCTGCGAGGCCCAGCCGACCGCGAGGCTGCGGGCGAGGGAGATCTGCGCGGCCTTGCTTGCGCCGTACGACTCCAGCGTGGGAAAGCCGATGAGCCCGGCAGCGGAGGACACCAGGACGAGACTGGCCCTGTCCGAGTCGGCCAGATACGGGTGGGCCGCCCGGCACAGGGCGGCCGTGGCGTTGAGGTTGACCGCGATGACGGCGTCCCAGACTTCCTGGCGCTGATCCTGCAGCGGAGCCACCACGGGGGCGCCGTCCTCATCCATCGGGGTGACGCCCGCGTTGTGTACGACGATGTCGAGACCGCCCAGTGCCGAGGCCGCCCGGTCGACGAGGTCGGCCGCGACGCCCTGTTCGGCGAGGTCCCCGGCGATGGCGACGGCCTTCCTCCTGCGGCCTTCCACCGCCCGCACGGTGTCGTCGAGGGCGGATGTGGTGCGGGCGGTCACCGCGAGATCGCAGCCCGCGTCGGCGAGGGTCTCGGCGATGCCCTTGCCGATGCCCCGAGAGGCGCCCGTCACCAAGGCGCGTGCGCCCTCCAGGCGGAACAGATCCACAGCATTCATCGAAGAACCCTTCTGATATGGAGAGACGGGACGAAGAGGTGGCCTCACACGCGCCGGGTTTCACGGCAGCGGTTGATCAGGAGCTGGCCGGGGCAGCAGCGCACGACAGTGGGCGCGGCCGAACCGGCGCACCCAGTAGGCACCCGGCAGGTGCGGAGGGGGAACAGTGCCGCTTCACGGATGAGTGCACGCGTTGAACGACCTGAGGTTCCGGTCAGAGGGGCCTGTGGCGGGTACGGGTACGTACCCGTACCCTTGGGGTGGAAGGGAGTGACGACGATGTCTGATGCCAATGTCCGTATCCCCGAGGAAGCCAAGGACCGGCTGGCCGCCATAGCCGCCGCTGAAGGGCTGTCGCTGCGAGCGTATCTGGCCCGTCTCGCTGAAACGCTGCTGACTCCGGCGGAGCGTGCCGAGCGGGCGGAGAAGGCCCTGGCCGCGTTGAAGGAGTGGAACGGCTACGCACCGACCGCTGCCCAGGAGCAGGACCTGGACAGCGAGTTGGACCGGCGTCTGGCCCGGGTGACCGCCCGGTGAGCGATGCCATGCACATCGTCCTGGACGACACGGCGATGGCCGCAGCCGGCCAGGGCAACGTCCTCGCGTCCCGTCTGATCCACCGCGCCCATGTCGAATCCAGCTGGTTCCTGTACGCCCCGGCGTGCGCGTTGGTGGAAGCCGACCGTGCCCGGCCCGGTACGGCCGAGCATCTGGTCTCCATGCCCGGTATCACCGTGCTCGATCTGGATCTGGCTGCCGCCCTGGCCGTCGCGCGCCAGGAGACCTGGGCCGCTGCGCACAGCCGGTACGTGGCCCAGCCCACCCCGGACCGCCCCGACGGCGCGATCATTGCCACCACCGCCCCGCATCGCTGGGCGGGTGAGCCCGTTCGCGTACTGGACCTGACACCGTGAACGCAGCAGACACCCACCCGTGATCCCGCAGGGTAATCGTCTCCGCCGGTGGCCGCACGAAGCCGGGCGACCGCGGCGTCCACTACGTCGTGCGCGTCACGGTTCTGCCGTGAGGCGGCCCTCCGCGGGAACGTCACAAGGAACGCGTCACGGCGCCATGCACGGGCCGGCCGGGCGGGCATGCCGGCCAGGCGCGGGCGGCGTCGCCCTTCGGGCGGCGGCGTGCCGGTCGCTGATAAGGGCACCGGCGGCGCGTGGCAGGTCGCAGGTGATGGCCGCCGCGTACAGGTGGCCCGGACACCGAATCGCGGGCCTGGCCGGGCCCTTGGCGAAGTAGCCGGGCGGCGGACCGCGGTGATCGTGTCGGCCGCGCCGTGGCATGAGCGGCGCCAGGTCGGCCTCGGCGGCGGCAACGACCTCACGTCCCGGCACCCCCGCCCCCGGTCCTGCGGGAAACCCCCGCCCGCCCCGGGGGCCGGCACCCAGCCCACCCCCTACCGGGGTATCACTGCCGACTTGGCTCCCCAGCGTGACGCCCCGTCCTCCACCGTCTTCCTACCTTCCTCCCCGTCACCACGGACGAGACAGAGGGAGACGGACGGATGCGCCGCTTCAGGAAGACCCTGGCCACCGCCGTACTGACCACACTGCTGGTCGGCAGCACGGCAGGCTGGGCCTCGGCGAGCAGCGAGAGCGCGCCGAGCGGTCCGCTCCCCGGCACCGCCGCCTGGCTGGCGGACGACTCCCTGGGCAAGGAGCTACCGGACCCCGCTACCGCCACCCCGTCCGAAGTGGCGGCGTTCTTCGCAGACCTGACGGTCAGTCAGCAGCGGCGACTCGTCGAGGACCACCCCACCGTGGTGGGCAACCTCGACGGCGCCCCCGTACACCTGCGTTACAAGGCCAACGCCCCCGCGGGCGACCGGGTCCTGGCGTACGACCCGCGCGGGCGCGGCCTGATCGCCAAGGTCGTGGGCGACCTGGAGAACGCCACCCATGTCTCGGTGATCGTCCCCGGTTCGGACGTCGACATCTCGGCGTTCGGCGGTACGGCACAGCGGGCCGCCGACCTCCAGGAGGCGGCGGGCGACGGTACGGCCGTCATCGCCTGGGCCGGCTACACCACCCCCTCCGGCATCGGCCTCGATCTGGCGACGGGCCGGCTCGCCGAGGCCGGCGCCGAGCGCCTCACCCGTTTCACCGAGGGCCTGGACGCGGTCGGCCTTCCCGACCCCTCCCTCTTCTGTCACAGCTACGGCTCGGTGGTCTGCGGCCTCGCCGCCCCCGACACCGACGCGAGCGACATCGTCGTCATGGGCTCGCCCGGCATGCGCGCCGACGACGTCACCGCACTCGACACCGAGGCCCACATCTGGGCGGCGAAGTCCCCGGACGACTGGATCGACCGCGTTCCCAACGTCGAGGTCCTGGGCCTGGGCCACGGCGCGGACCCCACCTCGCCCGGCTTCGGCGCGACCGTACTGCCCGCCGACGACGTCCCCGCGCACGACGCGTACTTCACCCCCGGCACCTCCACCCTGACCGCGTTCGCGGCGATCGCCGTCGGAGACCCGCGATGAAGACCACCACGAAGCTCGCGAAGCTCACCGCCGAGATCGACGACCGGACCCCCGCCCACCGCGACCGCGCCATCGACGGCCTGCGCGCGCTGGCGCTTCTGGCCGTCCCGACCGGCCACTGGCTGCTCGGCGGCTTCACCCTCGACACCGGCGGCGGCCTGCACAACGCCAGCCCGCTGGTCACGTTCGGCGCGCTGGCCCCGGCCAGCTGGATCCTCCAGATGCTGGGCATCTTCTTCCTGGTCGGCGGCTACTCCTCGTACCTCTCCTACCAGCGCCGCAAGGGTTCGGCCCGCGCGTGGATCACCGGCCGGCTCACCCGCCTGGGCCGCCCGGTCCTCGGCGTCACCGCCGTATGGGCGCTGCTGCTTCCCACCCTCCATTACGGCCTCGGCGTCCCGAGCGCCACCTTGCACACCGCGTCGACCCTGGTCGTCCAGCCCCTGTGGTTCGTCGGCGTCTACGCCGTGATCACGGCCCTCACGCCGTACTGCGTCCGCGCCTCGCGGCGCCTCGGCTTCTGGTCCGCGGCCCCGCTGCTCGGCTCGGTCGCGGTGGTCGACTTCCTGCGTTACGGGCCGTACGCGGACGCGATGCCGTCCTGGGTGAGCCTGCTGAATCTGCTTCCTGGCTGGATGTTCGCCTACCAGCTGGGCGTGTCCTGGGCGGACAAGCGGCTGGGCCGCCGCGAGGCGTGGCTGCTGTTCGCAGGTGGCGCGGCCCTGTTCGCCACCCTGCTGCTCGCCTTCCACTACCCGGCGTCGATGGTGGGCGTGCCCGGCGCGTCCCGTACCAACTCCCACCCGCCGTCCCTGCTGGTCCTGGCGCTCGCGGCCGCCCAGTCCGGTGCGGCGATCCTGCTGCGCGACCGGCTGGCCCGGCTGCTCCGGCGCCCCGCCCTGTGGGCCCCGGTGGTGATCATCAACCTGTCGGCGATGACGATCCTGTGCTGGCACCAGACGGCGCTGCTCGCCGCCGCGGTCCCCGCCGCGTACTTCGGCGAGGTCCCCGGCCTGACCACCGCGCCGGACACGGCCGGCTGGGTCCTGGCGCGGATGGCCTGGATGCCGCTCTTCGCGGCGCTGCTCGTGGCGATCGCGAAGTTCGCCCAGCCCCTGGAGACCCCGTGGGACCGCACCGGCACGACCCGTCGTGCGGCGGCGGGCGTGCTGGCGGCGGGCTTCGCCTACTTCGCGCTGGCGGTGTGAGCGACGTACACGCACCGCCGCGTCACCGCGGCCCGGGGCCGCCGCACGGCCACTCGCCGCCACACGGCCGTTCGTCTCCACACGGCCACTCGTCTACGCGCGGCCGTTCGTCTCCGCGCGGCCACTCGCCGCCACACGGCCGTTCGCCGCCGCACGACGGCCCGTCCCCGGACCGTCCGTTCTTTCAGGCCGGTTTGACCAGCCACGCACCGCATCAACACCATCCACCGAACACTGGAGAACCACCATGTCCTTGGCCGGCGAAACCGCTCTGCCGCACCCCGAGAAGGCCACGGCGAGGCAATTCCCACCGGACACGGGCAGCGAGTTCACGCCCCTGCTGCGCGACGTCAAGGGACAGGAACTGCTCGATCGGCGCACCGGCTGGTACGCACGCACCATAGCGACCAACGCGCTCAGCCTCGCCGCCGTCGTCACCGGCATCGCACTCATCGGCGATTCGTGGTGGGTACTCGCCCTCGCCCCCGTCCTCGCCGTCCTGTGTGCCCGCACCGCGTTCATCGGCCACGACGCGGGCCACGCCCAGATCAGCGGCAACCGGGCCACGAACCGCCGCATCGGGCTCATCCACGGCAATCTGCTGCTCGGCATGAGCTACGCATGGTGGAACGACAAGCACAACCGCCACCACGCCAACCCCAACCACATCGACAAGGACCCGGACGTCGCCGCCGACGTCCTCGTCTTCACCAGCGGGCAGGCCGCCACCCGCACCGGCTTCCGCGGCTGGCTCACCCGCCATCAGGCATGGCTCTTCTTCCCCCTCACCCTCCTCGAAGGCCTCGCCCTGAAGCTGTACGGCTTCAAGGACCTGCGCCGCCAGACCGGCCGCGAACGCCTGGTGGAGGGCGCGCTCCTCATCGCCCACATCGCCGGTTACGTCACCCTGCTCCTGACGGCCATGCCGCTCGCGCACGCACTCGTCTTCGCCGCGCTCCATCAGGCCCTGTTCGGGCTGCACCTGGGCATGGCCTTCGCACCCAACCACAAGGGGATGGACATGCCCGACCCCGACGGCGAAAAGTGGGGCCACCTGCGACGCCAGGTCCTCACATCCCGCAACATCAGGGGCAGCGCCCTCACCGACTGGTTCCTCGGCGGCCTCAACTACCAGATCGAGCACCACCTGTTCCCCAGCATGCCCCGCCCCCACCTGAAGCTCGCCCAGCCCATGGTGAAGGCCCACTGCCGCGACCTCGGCATCCCCTACACGGAGACCGGCCTCATCGACTCCTACCGTCAGGCCCTGCGGCACCTGCACGAAGTGGGAGAACCACTGCGCGCCGACATCTGACGAGCCGGCTCCATGCGCTTCCTTCCCGGAGGCCGGGCCAGCGGTGCCGCAGCGGCCGGCCTCAGCGACATCCCCGCCGCCCGGTACGCGGCGGCCGCGGTCCTGGCCGAGGCCGCTTGGACGGGGCTGTACGTGTCGATCGGCTACGGCGGGGGCAGTGCGGCTCCGCATCCGTTCGCCGCGGTGTGGCTGGCGCTGCCCGTCGGATGCGCCGTTGGATTCGCAGGGCTCCTGCTCCGGCGGTCGGCATGACACACAGCCGCATTCCGCTGCCGTCCGCCATGCCGGAACCCAGCCCACTTCCGCCACCTGTGGTCCACGAACACCTAATCCGCCGAGCGCCGGCGGCGCCGCCGGGCCGTACACCGGGGCGCGTGTGTGGGCGATGGGGTCCGCCTGACAGCTGCGCGTCTCCTGACGCAGTCCCGGCGCACATAAGCTGGCGCCCATGACAGCAGTGGAGGAGGAACATCCGCGCGCACTGCTCGCGGGGGCGTCGCGTCGGTGGGTACGGCTGCTGCCGTGGGCCGTGGCGTTCGTGCTGTGCGTCGCACTGCTGCCCACCACCATCCATGTGCTCAGCGTCGACTACGGCCTGAACGGCGGCATCGCGAGCGCGCTGGCCGTCGCGCAGACGGCACCGCTGCTGCTCGCCGTCATCCGCCCGCTGCAGGCCTGGTACGTGATCTTCGCCGCTGACGTGGCCGGGGCGCTCGCCCTGCTCACCGTCGACATCGGGCGGCACGTGTGGCCGTTCCCGCCCATGGAGATCGTCGGGTACATCGGCCTCTGCCTGGCCCTCGGCCTGCGCGAGCCGCGCCGGACGCTGCTGCTGGTGTGGCTGGCGACGGCCGGCGCGAACGTCGGCCTGGGGTTTGTCGCGCCCAACGGCACGAGCGCCCAGAGCGCACTGCTCACCATACTCAGCGGCGTCGCACTCCTGCTCAGCGGTGCGCTCCGCGAGCGGTACGAGGCGCAACGCAGGCTGGTCGAGCAGGAGACGATCAGCGAGGCCGAGCGCGATCGGCGGACGCTGCTGGAGGAACGCACCCGCATCGCGCGCGAGTTGCACGACGTGGTGGCGCACCACATGTCCGTCATCACGGTGCAGGCGGACACCGCGGCGTATCGTCTCGACGGGCTGCCGCCTGACGTGCAGGAGGAGTTCACGTCCATCGCGGCGACCGCGCGCGAGTCGCTGGGCGAGATGCGACGGCTCCTCGGCGTGCTGCGCAACGAGGAGACGCACGGCGAGCTGGCGCCCCAGCCGGGCCTGACGCGGATCGGGCAGCTGGTGGAGGCGACGGTGCGGGCGGGCGTGCCGGTGGAGTTCACCCCCTGCGACGCCGACGTGCCCGAGGCGGTGGGTCTCTCGGCATACCGGATCGTCCAGGAGGCCCTGGCGAACGTCGTGCGGCACGCGCCGGGTGCCCCGACGCGGGTGTCGGTGGCGGAGTCCGTCTCGGAGGGCGGCGCGCGGCTCACCGTCCTCGTCGTCAACGGGCCGCCGCCCCAGCCGCCCGCCGGGCCGCTTGAGGTGGGCGGCACCGGGCACGGCCTCGTCGGCATGCGCGAGCGGGTGCGGCTCGTCGGCGGCACCCTCGACGTGGGGCCGCTGCCGGACGGCGGCTTCCGGGTCGCCGCCCAACTTCCCCTGACTGAAAAGGACTTCACGTGACGACACGCGTCATCATCGTCGACGACCAGGCCATGGTGCGGGCCGGCTTCGCCGCGCTGCTGGCCGCCCAGAGCGACATCGACGTGGTGGGCGAGGCCCCCGACGGTGCGCAGGGCGTCGAGCTGAGCCGGCGCACCCATCCCGACGTCGTGCTGATGGACGTCCGCATGCCCGAGATGGACGGCCTCACGGCCGCGCGCCACCTCCTTGCGCCCCCGTCGGGTGTGACGCACCGTCCGCGCGTCCTGATGCTCACCACGTTCGACGTCGACGACTACGTGTACGAGGCGCTGCGGGCGGGCGCGAGCGGCTTTCTGCTGAAGGACGCGCCGCCGGCCGACCTCATCGCGGCGGTACGCGTCGTGGCCTCGGGCGACGCGCTGCTCGCCCCCTCCGTGACGCGCCGCCTCATCGCGGACTTCGCCCGGCAACGTCCCGCCGCCCGGGGCAAGCCGGCGCTGCGGCTCAAGAGCCTGACGGAACGCGAAACCGAGGTCCTCACCCTGGTGGCCCGCGGCCGGTCCAACGCGGAGATCGCCGAGACGCTGGTGCTGGCCGAGCAGACGGTGAAGACGCACGTGAGCCGCGTCTTCACCAAGCTCGACCTGCGCGACCGCGCCCAGGCGGTGGTCTTCGCATACGAATCGGGTCTGGTGGTCCCGGGCGAGTAGAGGCCCGGCGGCGAATCCCGCCCCGAAGGGGCGTGGGGCTGTATCGATCTGCGGGGGCTGTTTCGATCTGAGGCTCCGCCGCGCGGGGGTCCCTGTTCGGGCGAAGCCGAGACTTGGGGGAGCGACCAGCCACGACGGTGCCGCAGACCCCCGACGGCGCCCCCACCCAGCAAAGCGGCTCCCTCGTCAGGGCTACGCCCCGGACGCCGTCCCTGCTGCACCCCCTACCGCGGTAGCACCTCCACATTGGCTCTCGGGTATGACGCCCGGCGCGCAGCCGCCCCCGCACACTCCACCCCGTCGGCACGAGAAGATCGCGAGAGGGCGGAACATGAGGCTACGCAGCGGCAAGCGGCAGAAGGCGGACGACCGACCGGAGGCCCCGGCCATCACACCCCGTCTCGCCGTCGAACTGCGCGGTGTCCGGCGGCAGTACGGCCGCGGCGCGGGGACCGTGCACGCGCTCGCGGGCGTCGACCTCGCCCTCCCGCGCGGCACGTTCACCGCCGTCATGGGCCCGTCCGGGTCCGGCAAGTCCACCTTCCTGCAGTGCGCCGCCGGGCTCGACCGGCCGTCGGCGGGCTCCGTGCGCCTCGGCGGTACGGAGATCACCGGCATGAGCGAGAACGAGCTCACCGAGCTGCGCCGCAGCCGCCTCGGCTTCGTCTTCCAGGCCTTCAACCTGCTGCCCTCCCTGACCGTCGAGCAGAACGTGCTGCTTCCCATGCGCCTGGCCGGGCAGCGTCAGGACCGCGGCCGGGCGGGCGCGGTGCTCGCGCAGGTCGGGCTCGCCGACAAGGCGCGGCGCCGGCCCGGCGAGCTGTCCGGCGGCCAGCAGCAGCGGGTGGCCGTCGCCCGCGCCCTGGTCACCAGCCCCGACGTGGTGTTCGCGGACGAGCCCACCGGCGCCCTCGACACCGGCACCGCCGCCGAGGTCCTCGGACTGCTCCGGCACGCGGTGGACACCCTCGGCGCCACCGTCGTCATGGTCACCCACGACCCGGCCGCGGCCGCCTGGGCCGACCGCGTGCTGTTCCTCGCCGACGGCACCTTCGCCGGCGGCCTGGAGCGCGGTTCGGCGGAGCAGATCGCCGCGCGGATGGCCGTGCTCACCTCCCGTACGGGCGCGATGGCAGGTGCGGCGGCATGAGGCGCCCCAACGGACTCGCCCGTGAGGCCGTCCGCTTCAAGCCCGCGTCCTTCGCGGGGACCTTCCTCGCGCTGCTGATGTCCGCACTGATCGTCTCGGCCTGCGGAATCCTGCTGGAGACCGGCCTGCGCGCGACGGTGCCGCCCGAACGGTACGCGAAGGCACCTGTCGTCGCGGCGGCGGACCAGTACGTGCGCGTGGCCACCGGCAGCGGCGAGGACCGCGAGGAGGAGGCGACCCCGCTGCCGGACACCGCACGGGTGGACGCCGCGCTGGCGGCGAAGGCCGCCAAGGCGCCGGGCGCGGCCACCGCCGTCCCGGACTTCACCTTCCCGGTGCGCGCGGCGCACGAAGGGGCAGGCACCGGCACCCGCGAACTGCCCGTCGAGGGCGGTGTGCTCACCGCACACGGCTGGGGCTCGCACACCTTCACCGGCACCGCGCTGACCGCCGGCTCCGCGCCCCGCGAGGGCGAAGTCGTGCTCGACGCGGGTACGGCCCGCGCCGCGAAGGCCGCCGTCGGCGACACCGTCGTACTGCGGACCGCCGCCGGGCAGCAGGACTTCCGTGTCACCGGCGTCGCCAAGGCCGGCCCCGCGGACACCATCCGCAACGCCGGCGCCCTGGCCTGGTTCGCCGACACCCAGGCCCCCACGCTCGCCGGCCACCCCGGCAAGGCCGACGCCATCGCCGTACTGGCGAAACACGGCACCGGCGCCGACGCCCTCGCCGACTCCGTGAAGCAGGCCCTGGCCGGCTCCGGCGCCTTCGTGAACCTCGGCAACGACCGTGGCGCCATCGAGGACCCGGGCCTTGGCTACGCCAAGGAGACGCTCTTCGGAATCGGCGGCTCCTTCGGCGGCATCGCCACCATCGTCGCGATCCTCACCGCGGCCGGGACCGTGACCCTGTCCGTGTCCCAGCGCTCCCGCGAATTCGCGCTGCTGCGCGCCATCGGCGCCACCCCGCGGCAGATCCGCCGCGCGGTCGCATCCGAAGCACTGCTCATCGCGCCGCTCGCCGGGATCATCGGCTGCCTGCCCGGCATCGGCCTCGCACACTGGTGGTTCGGACAGCTCCAGGACCGCGGCGCCATCCCGCAAGCCGTGGACCTGCACATCTCCGGGCTCCCCCTCCTCGCCGCCGTCGGCACAGGACTGCTCACCGCGCTCGCCGCCGGCTGGGCGGCCGGGCGCCGGCCTGCCAGGATCAAGCCGGGACAGGCGCTCACCGAGGCATCGGTGGAGCGGCTGCGGCCAGGCGTGATCCGTACCGTGCTGGGCATTGGCGCCCTCGTCGGCGGTGGGTTCCTCACCGGCCTCTCCGCCGGCTCCACAGGAGATGACGCGGCCGGCGCCGCCCTCGGCGTCGTCATGCTCTTCATCTTCGCCGTCGCACTGCTCGGCCCGCTGGTGGCGCGGCTGTGCGCGGGCCTGTTCGGCCTCCCCCTGCGCGGCGCGGGCCCGGCCGCCCAGCTCGCGGCTGCCAACTCCCGTACCAACGCCCGCCGCCTCGCCTCCGCGATCACCCCGATCGTCCTCGCCATGGCCTTCGCCTCGACCCTCGTCTTCATGCACACCAGCGAGAACCACGCCGCAGACAAGCAGCTGCGCGCGGGCATCACCGCGGACCACGTGGTCACGGACCCGGCCGGCCTCCCGGTGGACGCGGCCCCACAGGCCGCTCGCGCGCCGGGTGTGGAAGCGGCTGTCGGCCTGCTGACCACACAGGTGCTGGTGCCGGTCGGCTCCGGCGAGTTCAAGTCGCTGCAGGGCTCGGCGACCCAGGGCGTCACCGGCTCCGGCGCCGAGCTGGCGAAGGTGCAGGACCTGGACGTACGCGAAGGCAGCCTTGACCAGCTCGGCAAGGGCCGTATCGCCATCGACAAGACCCTCGCGAACTCGGCAGACGCCGGCGTCGGCGACCGGCTCCCGCTCTACCTCCCCGACGGCACCAAGGCCAGCCCCGAGATCGTCGCGGTCTACGGCCGCGGCCTCGGCCTGGCCACGGTGACCATGGACCGGGCGTCCCTGGCCGGGCACGTCACCTCGGGCTTCGACAGCACGCTGCTGGTACGGGGCGGCTCGGAGAAGTCGCTCACCGCCCTGGGCAAGGTCACCGACGCCTCCGGCTACGCCACCGAGCAGAACCTCGATGCGAAGCTGGGCGCCTGGACCAACAACACCATGGCCGCGGTCCTCGGCGGCTTCGCCGCCATCGCCGCCGTCAACACCCTGGTGATGACAGTCCTCGACCGCCGCCGCGAGCTGGGCACGCTGCGCCTCGTCGGCTCCACCCGGCGCCAGGTGCTGGCGATGCTCCGCTGGGAGGGCCTGCTGGTCTCCGCGGTGGGTGTGGTCCTCGGCTCCGCGATCGCCGCGGCCACGCTGATCCCGATGATGCGCGGCCTGACCGGTGAGGGGCCGTACGTGCCCCCGCTGGTGTACGGATCCTTCGCGGCCGCCACCGCCGGCCTGGCACTGCTCGCGGTCACGCTGCCGGCGCGCGCGGCGCTGCGCCGATGGTCGTAGCGCAGGCAGACGGGGTGTGCGCCGACCGGGACCGGGCGGGCCCGACCGGTAGGCGCCCGGCGTCGGCCGGTCCGGCTCACCTCCCTTGTCCGGGGCGGCGCGCAGGAGCCGGCATCACGTCGGCTCCCACCCCGTACGACCGCTCGGACGGCGGGCCGCAGAGCAGCGAACGCATGGTGCCGCAGCGGCCCTTGCCGGCGTCCGGCGCGGGCCGCAGGGCGGCGGCGCTACGCGTACAGCCCAGCCCTTACTCGCCCGGCAATGACGGAAAGGACGTCCATGACCGCGACTCTGGCTCCCCCGGTCCGCATCGGGAAGGCCGCTGTCGGGGCCCTCGGCATGCTGGCGGTCGCCACCGGCGCCCTGGAGTCGGTGGTGACGCCGACGCTCCCACTCCTGCAACGCGAGCTGGATATGAGCCCCGGCGAAGGGGCGTTACTCAGCGTCATGCTCCTCATCACCGGCGCGCTCGTCACACCGGTCGCAGGCAAGTTCGGCGACCGCTACGGCGGAAAACGGGTCCTGATCCGGCTGATGGCGGTGGTCTGTGCCGGCGGTCTGGCGTCCGCCCTGGCACCGAACCTGCCCGTGCTGCTGCTCGGCCAGGTACTCCAGGGAGCGATGGTGGGCGCGCTGCCCCTGTCGTTCATCCTGGTGCGCAAACACCTCCCCGCGGGCGAGTCGAAGGTGGCCATCGGGGTGGTCAGCGGGTTGTTCGTGGGCGGCGGGATGGCGGGAACGCTGGCGGCCGGGCCCGTGGCGGAAGGACTGTCCCGGCACTGGATGTTCGCGCTGCCGACGATCGCGGTCATCGGGGCCACCATGCTGGTGAACAGGCTGATGCCGCACGATCAGCCGGGCCGGTCGGACGACATCGGGGTCGACTGGCCCGGCCTGGTTCTCTTGAGCGGGACGCTGGTCACGCTCATGCTGGTGCTCGCGCTGGCGCCCGACATCGGCTCGCAGCCACTCGTGCTCGGCGCCCTCATCGTGGTTCTGGCCGCCTTCGTGACCGGCTGGGTGGCCGTTGAGCGTCGTGCCGCCTCGCCGATGGTCGATCTGCGCATGCTGGCACGGCCCGCGATATGGAAGTCGTGTGTGCTGACGTTCGTGATCTGCGTCGGTACCGCGGTGGCGGTCTATCTCGTCCCGCAGCTGTTCGCGGTGCCCGCCGACGAGTACGGTTTCGGGGCAGGCGCCACCGAGATCGGCTTCTTCCTGCTGCCCGGCGCCGTGGCCGCGTCGCTGGCCGGGCCGATCGGTGGGATCGGGGCGCGGCGTTTCGGCTCGCGTGCCGTGGTCACCACCGGGATCGTCATCATGGCCGCCGCCCTGATCGCCCTGGCGGCCGTACACACCGAGGCCTGGCACCTCGTCATCGGCAAAATGATGATCGCGCTTGCCAACGGCCTGTGCGTCACGGCGATGGTGACCGGCACCGCCACATCCGTCGATCAAGGTGACACCGGCATCGCCACCAGCCTGGTCCTGGTGACCCGCGTGATCGGCTTCGCCGTGGGGTCACAGGTCAGTGGCGCGATCCTCACCGCCGGGACCCCTTCCGGATCGGATGTGCCGGCCGAATCGGCCTTCGTCACCGGCTTCGTCATAGCCGGCGCCGTCACGGCGCTGTCCCTGCTTGTCGCCCGGACCATGAACAAAGGAGTCAAGGAATGAACCCCACCGATCTGTTGAGCAATGTCCGTACCACGCCGAGGCGCAAGGTCCTGATATCCGGGGCAAGCATCGCGGGGCCCGCCCTCGCGTTCTGGCTGAACCGCTACGGATACACGGTCACGGTCGTGGAGAAGGCGGCCACGCTTCGCAGCGGTGGCTACCCCATCGACGTGCGCGGCACCGCACTTGAGGTCGTCCGGAGGATGGGGATCCTGCCGCAGCTGCGGGACGCCCACATCGACCTGCGCCGGCTGACCTTCCTCGACGGGGACGGCGGCGAGGTGGCCTCGGTCACCCCGCACACCGTCACCGGCGGTGTCGCGGGACGGGACCTGGAGGTGCGGCGCGGCGATCTGACCGACGCTCTGTACGCGGCGGTCCGTGACGACGTGGAGTTCTTGTTCAACGACTCCATCGACACCCTCGACCAGTCCGGCCATGGGGTCGACGTCACCTTCCGCGGGGGCGGCAGGCGTACGTACGGCATGGTGTTCGGCGCGGACGGTCTGCACTCGCACACCCGGGAGCTGCTGTTCGGCCCGGAAGAGCAGTTCCACCGGTATCTCGGCTACTGCTTCGCCGTGTTCACCATGCGCAACACCTTCGGGCTCTCCCACGAGACCGTGATGTGGAACACCCCGGGCCGGGCCGCGGCCCTCTACGCCGTGGGGGACGACGACGAAGTGCACGCCTTCCTGAACTTCGCCCAGCCGGAACCGCCGTTCGACGCGTTCCGGAACCCGCAGGCCCAACGGGACCTGGTCGCCGCGGTGTTCGCCGACGCCGGATGGGAGGTCCCGGGCATGCTGGCCGCCCTGCGCGACGCGGATGACCTGTTCTTCGACGGGGTCAGCCAGATCCGCATGCCCCGCTGGTCCAGCGGCAGGGTCGCGTTGGTGGGCGACGCCGCGTACGCGCCCTCGTTCCTCACCGGGCAGGGCACCAGCCTCGCCCTCGTGGGCGCGTACATGCTCGCCGGTTCCCTGGCCGACCGGGACCACGCCGAGGGTTTCGCCGCCTACGAACACGACACCCGTGAGTTTGTGACGCTGAACCAGGGGCTGGTCGGCGAGGGCGGTGCCACACTCTTCCCGACCACCGCCCGGGCCCTGGAGCAGCGCAACGACAGGCTGCGCAAGCTCAGCGCCCTGCCCTCCGCGGAGGGCCGCCCGGCCCATTCGGCCCTCACCCTGCCCGAATTCAAGCCCCTGAGGTGAGCCTGGACACGCCCGCCGATGCCGGGCATCACCGGGGCCGGGACTTGCCTTCCACGCCCGGTCGGCCGTTCTCAACTACCTTGTGCCGGCCGCCAGTACGTCGGTGGGCGAGGAGTTCTGGGAGTCAGCGTCCGGTTGAGCCGTCGATCAGTTCGCGGAGGATGTCGGCATGGCCGGCGTGGCGGCCGGTCTCCTCGATCATGTGGGCGAGTGCCCAGCGGACGGAGGGCGCGGGCTTGCCCGGCTGCGAACGGGGGAGCGGTGCGCCGGCGTCGGCGCATGTGTCGAGTACGTCGTTCGCCTCTGCGACCGCTTCCCGGTAGCGGGTGACGACATCGGTCGCGCTGTCCGAGGGCGAGGCATCGAAGGTCGCCTGCCAGTGGGTGATCCGGGCTCCGAGGAACGTCGCTCGTTCCACGCAGGTGAGGTGGTTGAGCAGGCCGAGCAGATTCGTGCCCGACGGCACCGCGGCTGTACGGATCCGGGGTTCGGGGGCGCCTTCGACCTTCGCGGCGATCGAGTCCCGCAGGTAGTCGAGGAACCCGCGCAGAACCTCGATCTCGGTGTTCTGGGTGCGCGGCGGCGGGGTGTCGGAGCGGCGGTTGCGGCGGGAGGAAGTGGCCATGGTGCCTGCTTTCGGACAGCGTGCCGGTTCAGACGGCGCGGCGGATGATCAGGACATGGTCGGTGACCTCGGCGGTGCGACCGTCCGGTCCGGTCGCGGTCCGCACCCGTGCGTCGGCACGCTCGACCGCCCACGTGTCCGGGTCCAGCGCCAGGCCGGTGGCGACCTCCTGCGGGGTCGGGTAACGGACATCCGGGTCCTGGTTCCACGACCACGGGGCTGTCGAACCGTGGTCGACGACCAGCAACCGCCCGCCCGGGCGCAGGGCGTGCGCGGCCGCACGCAGCACGGCCGCCCGGTCCAGGTCGAGGGGCGTGTGCAGATAGTGGGCGCAGACGAGATCGAATGTGCCGTCGGGGAAGGACTCGCGCAGGTCGTGGTGCTGCGCCGTGATCCGGTCGGGCAACTCCTGTGCGAGGGCGAGACCGGTGAGCCGCTCGACCGCCACGGAGGAGACATCGACGGCGGTGACCTGCCATCCCTGACGGGCGAGCCACAGCGCATCACCGCCGTCGCCGCATCCGAGGTCCAGCGCGTGGCCGGGCGGCAGACCGGTGACCGTCGAGGTGAGGCACACGTTGGGCCGAGGATCGGTGGCTGCGGGTCGGGCCGCGTACACGCCATTCCAGAACTGGACCGCGTCGGTGGTGCTCATCAAGACTCCTTCTGCCGGGAACGAACGCGTCTCAGTCTTGCCGGGCTTTCCCAAGTCGGCACGCCGTCTTGCGGTTCCGGCAAAGTGGTGTGCTGGAACGCGAACCGGAAGCCGCACTCGACACCGCCGGGTCCCGGCTACGTACGGTGCGCCGCGAACACGCCATGACCCTCGCCGGTCCCGCCGAGGCGACCGGGGTGTCGCAGGGCCCGCTCGGCTTCTTAAGTTGCTGTCCGCACACGGGAGATGAGCTACCGGTCACAGTTCGACTTGCGCTTCAACCCTGGTCAGACACTTAATCACCGCTGGTCATCTCACGTCTGCCTGGCCTCGGCCGGTTCCGATTAGCCTCCATTTCGTTTGGATCATCCACCCCGGAAGGACCCCTATGTGCACCCATAGTGACCTGCCGTCATCCGACACGGCCGGGCAGGATCGTCGTGGTTTTCTGCGCAACGCGGCGCTGGCCGGTGCGGGAGCGGCAGTCGCAGGAGCCGCCGTGTCCCCGCTCGGCGCGACGCCCGCGTTCGCCGCGGACACCGCGAGGTCCGGCAGGACCGGCACATGGAGACCGGATGCGACCTCCCTCCAGTTCACCCTCGCCGTCATGCCCGACACCCAGTTCCTGTACTGGGGCAGCCAGGACAGCGTCAACCGGACGCCGCAGGAGGAGTCGTTCCGCTACATCATCAACAACAGCGGGAACGACGCGAACAACATCGTGTTCATGGCGCACCTCGGTGACCTGACGCAGGACGCCGACCCGTCGTCGTTCCAGCAGGTCGACAAGGCGTTCGCGCTGCTGGACGCGCACGGCGCCGCGTACAGCGTGGTGGCCGGCAACCACGACGTGTCCGGCGACGACAGCCGTGGCGACACGTCGTACCTGCGGACCCTGGGCCCGAAGCGGTTCAAGCGCTCGAAGACGTTCGCCGGGTCGGACGCGACGGGCTACAACACCGCGCACATCTTCCAGGCCGCCGGCCGCTCGTGGCTGGTGCTGGCCCTGGACTGGCGGACCACCGACCAGGGCTTCGCGTGGGCCAACGACGTCATCAAGGCCCACCCCAAGATGCCGGTGATCCTCACGGCGCACGACATCGTCTACTCGGACTACGATGACAACGTTTTCCCGTACGAGTCCGGCGACCCGGAGAACAATGCCGCGCTCTCCGGATACGGCGAGACGATCTGGGACAAATTGATCGAGGACAACGACCAGGTCTTCCTCACCATCAACGGCCACTACTGGCCGTCCGGACGCACCACCAAGAAGAACGCCGCCGGCAACGACGTGCACATGCACATCACGAACTACCAGAACCGCTACTTCGGCGGTGGCGGCATGATCCGGCTGTACCACTTCGACCTGGCCCGCAACACGATCGACGTCGAGACGATCAACCCGTGGATCCTGGCGCAGGACCCGGAGTCCCGCAACGAGTTGGCCGCCGAGCACGCCCGGATCACCGGCCCGGTCGACGACTTCTCGATCGCGATCGACTTCGAGAAGCGGTTCTCCGGCTTCATCCCGGTTCCGGTCCGGCCCGCCCGGCCGGCCGGCAAGGAACTGGTGAAGGGCACCCTGGCGTACTGGCGCTTCGACGGGCAGGGCGCGCCCGGCACCCCGCTCGGCGCGGGCCAGACCATCCGCGACCTGTCCGGCAAGGGCAACGATCTGACGGCGGTGACCGTGCCGGGCACGGCCGCCGACGCGCTGACCTGGTCCGCCGACCACCACCCCGACCAGCCCGGACACGCCAGCCTGAAGTTCGCCGGTGGCAGGAACCCGCTGCACGGCACGTACCTGACCACGGGGCCGAAGGCCCCGCTGAACACCGAGACGTTCAGGTCCGGGTACACCATCGAGACCTTCGTGATGATGCCGCTGGACTGGGACGCCGGCAAGAACGGCTGGGCCGCGATACTCACCCGTCGGGGTTCCGCCGGGGCCGCCGGCAAGCACGGCAAGAACACCAGCCCGGACGAGCCCCTGGTCCAACTCGCCATCACGAACAACGGCCGCGAGCCGCAGTTCAACCACTACCCGCTGAACACCACCTACCCGACGACCAACTGGGGTCACGGCTTGGTGGAGCTCAGGTGGTGGCACCTCGCGGTGGTCAACGACGGCCGCTACACCAGGCTGTATGTCGAGGGCGCCCCGGTCGTCGACAACCCGAAGCGGGTGTCGGTCGGCCTCACCTCGCTCGGGCTGCCCTGGCTGCTGGGCGGCCACGAGAACGCGGGCGCCGTCGACATCGTCTTCCACGGCAACGTCGGTGACACCCGCATCGTGAACCGTCCCTTGCCCGTCGACAAGTTCCTGATCGCCGAATAAGGAGGATTTCCCCGGTTCCTCCCCTTTCTGCTGTTCCTCCAGTACCTCCCGTCTCCGGGCGTCCACCGGCCGGAGACGGGAGGCACCGCAGCCGGCCCGGTCTCACGGCGTGGACCTGCACGGTCGGCGCCAGTCGGTGTCGGCGTGCGGGAGGAACCGCAGGGCGTGCGGCCGGTCCAGTGGGGCTCCAGCCGGGCCGGACGCATTCGTCTTGCAGCCGATGCGGCATCCTCACCGAGATCGACACCGGCAACTTCGCCCGGCAGCAACAGCCAGACGGTAGGTGTGATGATCGGCGTGGCCGGCCGGGTATACTCGACCTTGAGCTGGCCGCCTCAACTCCGGTCGGCTGGTGCTGCGTTGGTGGTCCAAGGAAAGACGTCCCGCTTCCTGCGGGGAGATGCAGGTGCAAGGCCTGCCCGGCGCTCGATCGTAGGGGGTTGTCCGCACACTGTTGCGGACAACCCCCTACGCTTTGCCTGCCATACGTGCATGTCCCCGCGGACTCGATGGCGACGAATACGCACGCTGCTGCTTGGCTGTGTTGGATGCGGTGTTGCAGGCGTCCAGGCCTGACGGTGGCCCGCCGGGGCCTGCTGTGTTGCTGGTTCTGTTCGTCTTCGGGGTGTTCAGGCGGCTGGCGTGAGTTCGGCGCGGCCGAAGAGGAGCGCGTAGCCGTGGGGGAGCCGACGCAGGATGCGGGTGAGCAGTTCGGGGCCGGCCGATGCGGCGACGGCGACGAGGACGGAGCCGGTGTCCCAGCGGGTGGTGGCGGGGGTGGCGCCGCTGCGGGCGGCGAGGTCCTTGACGAAGGCCCAGCCGGTCAGGGGCTTGGTGTCGGGGATCTGTTCGGTGAGGATGCGTGCGGCTTGAAGGGGCAGGCGCGCGGCCAGTTCGACGCGTTCGTCGCCGGTCAGCTGGCGTCCCAGCCCCGCGATGACCAGGCGGACGGCTTCCTCGGCGCGTTCCCGGGTCGGGTAGGCGCCTTCGTAGCGGACCTTCTCCAGCATCTGCTCGTATGTCATCGCGGGCAGGTGCTCAAGCGGTGCACGCTGGTCGGACATCACTGCGGTGGTTGCCTTTCTGTCGTCGGTGCCGGCGCCCGGCGGGGCGCGGGCGCCGGGTGTGGGGGCAGGTGGGCTGGGGGTGGCCGAGGAGCAGGTCGTAGCCTGCGGGGACCTGGAGCTGGATCAGTCCAGGGGCGGAGGGCGGGTGAGGGGGAGACCGGGTGCCCGTCCTCCGCCGCTGGCCGGCCCTTGTCGCCGGGGTCAGCCGGAGATCTCCTTGCGGGAGGATCCCCCGCCGACGGCGATCTTGCGGGGCTTGGCGCGCTCGGCGATCGGGATGCGCAAGGTGAGCACCCCGGCGTCGTAGTCGGCCTTGATGTTCTCGGTGTCCAGCGTGTCGGCCAGCACGATCTGCCGGGAGAACACGCCCAGCGGCCGTTCCGAGAGTTCCATCTGCACGTCGTCGGACTTGGCCGCGGGCCGGCGCTCGGCCTTGACGGTCAGCATGTTCCGCTCGACGTCGATGTCGATCGCCTCCGGGCTCACCCCCGGCAGGTCGAAGGCCACCACGTACTCGGCACCC
Organism: Streptomyces sp. NPDC004629; assembly: GCF_042873595.1. NCBI lineage: Bacteria > Bacillati > Actinomycetota > Actinomycetes > Kitasatosporales > Streptomycetaceae > Streptomyces > Streptomyces sp. NPDC004629. Next base: position 24,782 of record NZ_JBIALO010000056.1, read on the forward strand.
TCGCGGTAGGCGTCCATGGCCATCGCGGACGGCCGCGACCAGGTGCCCGGGCCCATCAGCTGCTGGGCCAGACGGTCGAGTTCACGGAAGGGATCGGTGCGCATCAACATCGGAAAACACCTCCAGAGGGGTCGGGCAGTGTGTGCCAATGCGCCTCACGGAACCGTTGTAACATGTCATCCAGTCGATGACAAATGCCTGGTGTCATCGATTGGACGACGTACTGAGGAGGTGTTCATGACGGCAGCCGGCCCCTCGGCCCCTTCCAGCGACGACGCTCAGAGCACGGTTTCCTTCCTCGCCGCCGCGGCAGCACTGGAGGCCATCGACCACGCCTTGCGCGCCGCCCGGGACGAGAGGTGCGGTGCCGGCGGCGGAGCAGGGCCGGGCCCGGAGCAGGCCCTTGCCTCCCTGTTGTTGCTGCGGCAGGTGCGTGAGCAATTGGCCGGCTGGGAAACCGGCCTGATCGAAACAGCCCGCCGCGCCGGCGCGAGCTGGGCCGACCTCGCCCACCCGCTCGGCGTCGCCAGCCGCCAGGCCGCCGAACGCCGCTACCTGCGCAACCGGCCCGGCCCCGCCGGAAGCACCGGCGAACAGCGTGTCCAGGCCACCCGCGAACGCCGCGCCGCCGACCGCACCCTGTCCACCTGGGCCCGCCGCAACGCCGCCGACCTGCGCCGTATCGCCGGCCAGATCACCGCCCTCACCGACCTGCCCACCGCTGCCCGCCTCCCCGTCAGCCAGCTCGATGAGGCCCTTGCCCAGGATGATCCCGCCGCCCTCATCCGCCCCCTGAACGCGACCCGGCCCCATCTGGCGACCGTCCACCCCGGCCTCACCGCCCGACTCGACACCCTCACGAACTCCGCCGAAACCGCCATCGCCGCCTCCGACTGACCGATGCGCACGGTCTGGAGGCACCGGAGCCACTGCGACGGAACAGCCGGCAGAGCTGAGCAGTCGATCTTGGACGCCGGCGGACGCCCGACCGGCCGGCCTCGCCTTGGCCACCGACGCGGCGCGAGCGGCATCCCGCCCGGCGATGAACACCCGGTAGCACAGGCACAGGCCCCGCAGTGATCACAGAGCGTCGCAGCTCCATGATCACCGGACCTGCGCCCGCCTCATCGCCGGGGCTCCCCGTTATCTTTTTCGCGGTCCTGCAAGAGGGCCGCTGGCCTCCGGGCCCGGCATGACTGTGTCCCCCTGTCGAAGGCATGACCTGGGGGGTG